>PGTJ01000317.1 GCA_002794515.1 Phototrophicales bacterium | reverse complement strand
CCATCCATGCGCGTGAGATTGATCAGGTGTAAATCGACCTTTTGCCAATTACCCGCATAATGCGCCATATAAGCATCGATGATATTTTGACCCAAAGCGAGCGCGCCCATATTGGGATTGGCGATCAGGGCTTGATAGGGGGTGGTATATTCCCAGCCACGACCGGGGATCACTTCTTCGGCGGCGAGCAGATAATCGGCGACAGGGGCGAGCGCCACCGCCACCTCGTATTGTGCCATGAGGCAGGCATCGAAGCCGATGATGTCGAATTGACCTACACCCACCGCATCTAATCCTGCGCGGATACCGTCTCGCATGGCTTGTAGATTGAGGATGGTCTCATCCGTCTCATCAGGTCCGATTCCCGCCCAACCATTGCCGTGCGAACTGATGACGAGCATATAACGGTCGGCGGGATAATTGCTGATGCCCCAAGCGATGAAATCGGCGAGGGTTTGTGCATCACTCATGTTCTGTTCGCCCAAAATCTCAACAGGTTCTTGGTCGAAAGCGACATGCAAATCGAGTTGATAGAACAGATCTGTCACGGCTTGTCGGTCATCTGCCAATAATGTGTTATACGCATCTCTATAGGTGGCGATGCCATTCTCTTCTAACCATTTTGCCAATAAATCGACTTGTTGTTCAAAGGTGAATGTCGGGCGATTTTGTTGTGTCAGATAAAACCGACGGGTATCTGTCCAATTGCCGAAGCGCGTCTCGTAACCATCGATACGGTCGATTTGGGCGACTAAATTGACCTGATTGGTGCTACCCGCCTCGCGGATTTCCATCATATCGCCGAAGATATATTTTTCGAGGTCGTTATCCATATTGCTATAATGCAATATCGTCCAACGGGCGCGACTTTGTGCCGATACCGTGCTGACACCACTCAGGAGTAACACCGCGCACAAGAGAAAGAGTAGGCGTTTGTGCGTCATTGTATTCACCATTAGGGTTGATAGCGTATATCAAAGACGATTTGAATGGCAGTTTCGGCAATCGCTTCCCAAGTATCGGCATTGGCGACCAATAGCTGAATCACCATCACACTATTGCCAAAATTCACCACACCCCATAACCCGATTTGACCGTTGGGTGTGCCGAATACGGCGACATAAGCGGGTGCATCACTGATGGTGATTTCTGTTCGGCTATCTTCGACCAATTTCATTCCTTCAGGTGCTAATGAGTCCAGTGAGGCGCTGAATACATTTCCAACGGGTATCGTAGCGAAATCACCTTCTATCACAAAAAATTGGATGAATGCCCCGCGTGATAATACTGCACCATCCAATACGCGCATCGTCTCTGGCTCATCATTGGTCAGGATAATCTCTAATGGCAATTCACTTTGGGTGTTTTCGAGGAGTACCCAATCTTCTGGCACAGAGGCTTGGAATCTGCCGTTTAGGCTGGCGATTAATTTTTTGCCGTCTTCAGTCACGACTTGTGGTGGTGGTGTTGGGGGTTGTTGACCTTGCAATTGGGTGAGCATGGGTCCTGCATTGCCTGTTTGGGGTGTTGGTTGTTGGGCGATTACTTGTGGGGTATTGGTCGGACGTGGTAAGGGTGTTGGTGGTGCAGGTGGTTGTGTCGGGGGGGGTTGATTATTAGTCGGGGGTTGATTCGCCAATACACCCAACATGCCCATCGTCTGGGTATTGGTGGTCGGACGCGCATTTTCTGATGGACTGACAAAGCTGTTGAATATCTCTAAAAATAATGGCACATCTTCGACTGGGTTGGGATTATTGGTATAAATGTCGCCACCAATCAACAAGCCACCGCGTTCAAATAACATCGAAAACGAGGCAACATTGCCATAATACACAGCGATTGCCATTGCCATTGTATCACCCAGTGGATATTCAATCGGACCTTCGTAGGCGTATCCCTGTTGTTGAATGCTATTTAATGCAAAGGCGAATACATTGGCGGCAGAACCTTCTTGTCCTGTGAGTTGTTGGAACAGCTCGCGGTTAATCGAGATGAAAAAACCGCCTTTGCCCTTAATATTATCGGCTGTGCCTTGCCCCAAAGTAAAGGCAACCACCGCTTCGACTGTGGCTTGGCTATCGCCACTGACGATGACATGATTATAAACAGGTATATTGACGATGTCGGTGACTTCTGCCCCTATCCAATTGGCTGGCGCACGGATCGATAAGGCTTGGTCTGTGGTTTCAATCACTTGTGTGAGTGTAGATGATTGTGCCGATGATGTGCCGATGGGTATCATCAGCACGAGCAATCCCAAAATGATGAGCCGAAAGTGTCGCATAACATCAGTCCTTTCGTATAGGTGTTATATTGGTTCATTTATAGCATAGTTATAAAATGAAATTCTGCAAATGTATAACTGTATAACAACCAATTATCGGTGGTTTGTAGTTGCAAAACCGTTGTATTTTGTGATGTGCAATCAGTGAGTGTTATCAAAGAACGCCGTAAAACCCCTCGCTTTAGCGATGGGGATATAAGGCGCTGGTAAGTTGATTATACTTAAAAAATGTGTAGAATAGAAATAACATTTAAGTGATAGCAAAAAGTGGAATTGCTTGATGTCCAATCTGGTCGAAGTGCGGAAAACATACAAATACCGCTTGTATCGCAACAACAAGGTGGATGGCTCGCTTCACCACCAAATCAATGTTGCGGGTATCATCTGGAATCACGCCCTCGCCCTGCAAAGGCGCTACTACAAACTCACAGGCAAATACATCCCATTGCATGTCATGAAAAAACACATCGCCAAACTGCGGAAATGTTGCCCTCAGTATGCCTATTGGAAAGACTTGGGGTCGCAAGCGGTTCAAGAAGTCCTTGAACGTTTGGATAAGGCGTATATGCGCTTTTTCATCAAAAAAGGTGGACTACCCCATTTCAAAAAGGTCAAGAAATTTAAGTCTTTCATCCTGAAACAAACAGGATGGGATTTGTTAGGTGAGCAAAAGGGTAAAAAGTATCGTAAAATCCGCATTGGCAAAAAAATATATAAGT
>PGTJ01000214.1 GCA_002794515.1 Phototrophicales bacterium | reverse complement strand
ACTTATCCCCTGATGATGTCGAGGGCATCTCGCCGATGACCGAGTTACTGCTCTCCGAGCGCAATTTGCGCCAACAAACCATGTGGGATATGCCCAGTATCCCCAAATCTACCCCGACACCAGAACCCCCACCAACCGTGCGTCAAATGGAAATCCGCGCACAAATCACCCCATTTTCAGAGAAAAAAAGGGCTTCTGATAAACCTGTCACCACAAAATTTCAATCGGGTGAGCGGGTGACACACGCCAAATTTGGACGGGGAACGGTGTTGCTCAGCAAAAAAGAGGGTGAAATTGAAGAGGTCACAGTGGCATTTGATGATAGGCGCTATGCGATCAAAACCCTACAAGCCGAATATTTAGAAAATGTGTGATTTTGTGGCGGATATAGCGGGTATATCCGCCACGCCATTAAGGCGCGTTGACCTCGCCTTGAATCGCCCACCATTCCCCCAAACGCAGGGCAAGCCATGTGAACACAGCGAATAGGGCTAATCCAAATAATGCGGTGGTGATATATCCCCAACCGTGCCGTAAATCATTATAGATTGTCCATAACCACACCACAAACATGAACATGGCGATAAAACGCATCATGAAGACGACCCCGCCGACCAAGCTGGCATTCTGTGTAGATACCGCCCCACCCACACCCAGCGCCGCCGTGAACATGGCATCTATCGCCGTATATGCCAACAGGATGACCGATAAAATCAGTGTATGGACGACAATCGGTGATATGCCCATCGGCACAGGTGGCAATTTTGCGCCCCAAAATGGCTCTAGGGTGATAACCACCATACATACCAACCCAATCCGCAAAAAACCAATCATGGCGTGGTCTCCCCATAACGCCACTAATGATGCCCACCACTTGCCCAAAACCACCTGACGCGCATCCACGTTGGATAAGACCAACACATCCCATGTGCGACCTTTGCGCTCGCGGCTGATGCTGTTGCTAGATAGACCAAGCGTAATCAAGATGACAATCAGATAGAGCGCCACATTCATGGTGATGAGCGACACCAAGCCGACATCCACCAAGTTGCTGATGAGATCATCATTATTTGGGTTAATATGCTCGATTGGCAAACCCAAAAAGACAATCGCCAACAAATAGAATGTGACCAAAATGGCGGGTAATATCATCAACACGGCGATGAGTATCCATGCTGTGCCAGAACGACTCTTTTCGAGGATATACCACTGATGACGCAATTCGGCTTGGGTAATCACATCTCGAATGAACCAAAGCCCGCGCCGTCTGATGGGCAGTTGAGTCATGAGTGCTTATCCTCATCGTGCGTTACCAGATAGTTGTCCAATAAACTGGCATATTTGATAATATCCGCTTCGCGCTTCATGCTACCCGCCAATGTCACCCAACCATTATATGGATGTTGATGAAGCGCCGTCATGATGGATAATGTCTCCATATCAATGGCTAATGCCAACGAATCGGCATTGGCTTCTAAATCGGGCGAGACGGGTTGATTTGGATGACGACGATAAGCAATTTGCATATAACCGATTTTGGGCAACGCCTCGCGCAGGCTTTCGATGATGTCGTTTTCTTCCATTCCCATCGAGAAAGTGTTGGCACAAATTTTGAGCATGGGATGGTCTTGGTTATCGGTCAAGATGCGAGTGGCGTGGGCAAGTTTTTGTACCAAGTGCGTCTGATAGCGATTACCGGGCATCAGGTACATCTCGATACCGAAAGCATTGGCAAAATCGCACAAGGTGGTGCGGAGCATGGTCACGAGTAATTCGGCTTCGAGTTCGATTGTCGATTTATATGGGTGCAAATCGGGCAAGCGCGGTGTATCATGACCTTGTGGCATGAAGATCACCCCACTCGCGCCCAAATCGACCGCCAACATCATGGCTTCGCGCAAGGTGATAATGGCTTGTTCACGCATATCATAATCGGGATGAAGCAAATGTACCGCGCCCACATCCACCGCAGAGACGACCAAACGCGCCTCTTCGAGGGCTTCCATGAGCGCTGTCATGCGTTCTGCCAGTCCATCAAACGGCACTTCTACACCTTCAATGTGCATCCGTTGGGCTTGGCGCAAGCGTGCGAGCAGGGTATCTCCTGGGAGCAGGTGTTCTTGAATAGCGAGGCGCATGTTACTCATGGTCTTTGTATCTTTCTACAAATTTTGCCCAATGATTACAACGGGCAGGTACACTGACAAATTCAAAACTCGGCAACCATATGCCCGTTAATTTTCCACCATAGACACACCCTGTATCAATCCCAAAAACACGATTTTTATAATTGAACGGCTCTTGTTTTTCAGATAAATCTTTATGCCCAACAATAATTGGACGAGCCTCGTTGTAATAGGTATACCACGGACGGTTATAACTTTTTTGCAAGTATGATGCCGCACCCATCGTGCCAATCAATACCCGCCCCTGTTGTTGATCGAGCGGGATGTTCGGCTCGAAATAGGCATGAACAAGGAGCGCATCATCCAACAAACGATAGCGGGGCAAGTGCGACATATATTTGATCGCCCCATGATACAATTCATCCAATTGCCAACGGGTATATAAAAATGAAATGGGTGGGATGATATCGCCACGATAGGCACGAGTGTGTTTGAATTCGTGATTGCCCATAATTGCCGAGACATGTGGCGAGATATTATGCCAAAAAAAATCGAGGACGCGCCTCGATTCGGGACCTTTATTGACCATATCGCCAATAGAGATGATGGTATCATCACTACTGACGGCGGCTTTATCGAGTAAATCTTGCAATTCTTCGTAGCAACCATGAATATCGCCGATGACGAATGTTTTGCCCAACAGATTTTTCCCCTTTTTAAGAATCGTGATGTTGCAATTCTATCACCAAATTTTTGATATATTCTGCCAGAGATTGCCCCATTTTATCAGCCCGATTTTTGAGCCATTGATAATGTGTATTTGCTTGATGAGGTCTAAAAATTCCTGCGGAAAATCATCACTCATGCGATTTCCTCAAACAGGGATAATTGGCGCGGGGATTGTGTTGGGATGATTGCGTTATTTAATTTTTTGATGAGACTTGGCGATAAATAGAGCGATTCGTATGTTATCTCATTACGACCCAATAGAGTTTGTTGTGATGAACGCCCCGCTTCTAACTCAACATAAGTCAGATTGAGTGTTTCTGGTAATTGGTGATGAAACTGATTTTGACCTGTGCGCCCATCATAACTCAAGATAAACGGAATATGCTTATCATTTAGCCATTCTAATTGCTTGAGAAAACGTGCTTCATCTATTGTTTGAAGATAACGCGATGTGCGTTTTTGTGCCAGTCCCACATAGGGTGGATCCAAATAAACAACATCATCGGGTGTTGCGAGTTGTAAAACGCGCACATAGTCTTGTGAATAGAGCCTTGTTTTATTGTGTAATAATTGATGGAGCGCCATAATTTCACGCCTCATCGTTTCTGGATGTTTGCCTTTTCGCCGATTGTCTAGGCTTTGATTAAAATGTCCATCGGCATTATAACGCACAGATGCCTTAACGCACCGCGCCAGAAGGTATAACAAATAATAAGGGGCATGAGTTTGGTTAAAGCGTGTGCGTATAAGGTCATAATAACGTCGTTCTCGACCGTGTTGATTATGCCATAACAGGGTATAGGTTTTTATTAATCGAATTGGATCGGAGAGGATGCTATCCCACAAATGAATTAAAGGCGCATTGATGTCGTTTAATATGAATTGATGGATGATGTGGTGATAAGCCATATAAATCGATAATGCACCAGAACCCACAAATGGCTCAATCAGACGGTGTGTATTTGCGGGGATGAACGGTGCTATCTTTTTGGCTAAATGACGTTTGCTCCCCTGATAGGGTATCGGGTGTGGGATAGTCATCTTCAAAAAATCCTCATTGAATAGACGCGCCACCATCCAAGACCAGCGCATGACCATTGACGAAACTAGCGCTATCATCCGCTAAGTAAATAATGGCATCGGCAATTTCTTCCACACTGCCCAAGCGCCGCATGGGCGAACTTTTCATGACGAATTCTTCCATCTTGGGCGCTTCTTCGACCAATGTCGCCACCATCGGCGTTTCGGTGAACCCAGGGCACACCGCATTCACACGGATATTTTTACGAGCATATTCTAACGCCACCGATTTGGTCAAGCCGATAACACCGTGTTTGCTGGCGGCATACGGTGCATTCATCCGAAAACCCAATACACCCGCCAATGATGACACATTGACAATCGACCCACCAATCCCGTTGAGCATGGCGGGGATTTCGTATTTCATACATAACCACACACCCTTTAGGTTGACATTCATCACCAAATCCCATTGGGCTTCATCGACATCTGTGGCATTCGCCATCACACCACCGACACCCGCGTTATTGACGGCGATATCCAATTTACCATATGCCGATAGCGCCAACCCCACCATCGCCTCTACATCACGCGCTTGGGTCACATCGCATTTGGCAAATACCCCTTCCCCACCACGCGCCAAAATTAGGCTGATGGTCTCTTGTGCATTCGCCTCATGAATATCAGTGGCGACAATTTTCGCCCCTAAAGATGCCATCTTCAGCGCAGTCGCCCGACCAATACCAGACCCTGCCCCTGTAATAATTGCGACTTTATTCAATAATGTCATGCTTAAAAAATCCTTTTACTTGAAAATTTCGCTCACGGGCAATGAAAATCCTTTTAGTATATCACCACCCGTGAGGGTATCTGTTTCGGATAACAATTGTACGGGCTAATCTGCTATCAAGTCACTTTGCCCTGCGT
>PGTJ01000661.1 GCA_002794515.1 Phototrophicales bacterium | reverse complement strand
ACCGTACGGGTATATATTGATGCCAACTACGCCATTACCGAATCCAATGAAGGCAATAATATCATCACCACGACATTCACCCTGTCTGGTGGGTGCTAAACTATCAAACAAAATCCCCTCTATGCGAGGGGATTTTGTTGATTTATTTTATTGGCTACTTTTTTCGGCGTGCCAATTTTTGATATATGCCCACGCATCTTCTTCGCTCCACACAATGCGTTTACGGACATGTTCGGCAGGGATACGCATCGAACCACGCAAAATTTCTTCATGATAAAAATCATTGACCAAAAGCGCCACGGGGATATTGCTGGTATCCACACGCATGTTCATGCGGTTGCTGGTGCGACGCGCAGTGGTGAGGTTGCTCTCTTCAAATGATTGCACTTTACGAAAATCAAAAATTTGCCCCAGCATGTTATCAATGCCAATATCCCGATAAATTTCATCGAGCCAATCATAAACCTGAATGGTGACATCACCATCTAAAATGCCCCGATATTCAATTCTGGCAACACGAGTTTCGGGGTCATATGTCGCGGTTGCGTTGGGAATTTCTAAGCGAAGGTTTGCCATATGCTTGTTCCTAAAAATAGACTCTCCATAAAATCAGACAATATCTTTCATTGTATCACTACATTGGTGATTT
>PGTJ01000619.1 GCA_002794515.1 Phototrophicales bacterium | reverse complement strand
GTTTCTGAATATAATCAAGATATAGATGTGTGGCTTTTAAATAATCGGCATATATGGATGTATAAGCAATGATGGCACTGGCAGATGAGCAAATGATCACCACATCACAGGCGAAAATCCTCATTTTAGATGAATGTGTCGACGTTTATAACCAGTTGTATCCTCAATTTGACCGTCATTTTGTATTAGAACGAATTCCATTAGAGGAGAGCCACAGCTTGTCGAATGCGGTGCCACCCGATGGTGTGGTCGTCATCGCAGGAAAAGCGCAGTACCCATATGTTATCCAATGGTTGCACCATATTCGCCAATATGACGCATGGCAATATATCCCCATTATCCCCTATATCAATATGCCAGAAGAGACGCTCTTTCTGAATGCAGGCGCGACAGAATGTTGGGTGCATCCCATTTCAAGCGATGCCATGATAACCCGCATGAAAAATCACCTAGACCGTGTGAAGCAATTGCATCAGTATCGTCGCCAACTGCAAGAGTATCGGCAGGCGTATCTCGCGCAATCGCATCTGATCGAGATTGCCTCGCATGACTTGCAACATCCGATTAACGATTTGCTGATGATTGAAGGTTTATTGCAACAACACGCCCAACACGATACGCATATCAAAGCCTTGCTCGAAGACATGAATGTGGCGCTCGACACCATACAAGAGGCGCTCAATGATTTTCTGACGGCATTATATGTGCGTAGTGAAGCGCAGTTTAATCCACAGTATATGTCGGTATCGAATATTTTGTTGGATATTGGTCTGAAATATACCCTC
>PGTJ01000314.1 GCA_002794515.1 Phototrophicales bacterium | reverse complement strand
GTATTATCGTTAATCCGATTGCACCGACTAATCTTTCGTGCTAAACTCAATTTTAATTTTGTTGGTATAATCAGAAAAGTAATAGCACCCTATGGCAGAAAAAATACTGATTGTAGATGATGACGTTGATAGCCTAAAACTAATCGGATTAATGCTTCAACGCAATGGTTATGAAGTGATTGCCGCTCAAACTGGTGGTCAAGCACTGGCAAAAGCCACCAATGACTTGCCCGATTTGATTATCCTAGATGTGATGATGCCCGATATGAACGGGTATGATGTGTGTCGTCGTTTACGTGGCAACCCTATAACCCAACAAATTCCGATTATTATGTTCACCGCCAAGACGCTAATAGATGATAAAGTGGCAGGATTTGAAGCGGGTGCTGATGATTATTTGACCAAGCCAACACACCCTGCTGAACTCGCCTCGCGGGTGCGTGCCATTTTGCAAAGAAGCTCGGCAAAAAGACAAGGTGGCAGTAGCAAAGGCTCAACAATCGGTGTTTTGGGTGTGAAAGGTGGTGTTGGGGCGACCACTGTCACCATGAATTTGGGCGCGGCATTACTCAATATGAAATTAAACCCTGTCATTGCTGATTTTAGACCGGGTATTGGTAGTTTGGGTATAACATTGGGTTTGGGTAATGTCAATGGCATGAGCAAGTTATTAGCACGCTCCACAGGTGAAATCTCTGCTGATGGTATCAATCGAGAAATTGCCACTCACACATCGGGATTGCGGGTGTTATCGTGTACATCGCATCCGCGTGAAGGTCTCATCACCATATCACCCGATACGGCGGTTGCTATCATCAAAGAATTACGCAATATCGGCAAACCAAGTATTTTTGATTTGGGTTGTGGTTATAACCCATTGATTAGCCGTATTTCGACCGAGATGGATAGGCTCATCGTCCTTGTAGACCCCGCCACCGTCACATTGAATATGGCACGCGAATTACTACAAGAATTGGCGAAACATAATCGGGATAGAATTCATTTGGTCGTTGTAAACCGAGCGCAAATTAACCTACAACCCCCATGGCACGAAGTAGAACATTTATTAGAGCATGAAATTCGGGCGATTATTTCTCCATCACCAGAACTAGCTTATCAAGCGATGGAGGCGGGTATGCCGATGGTTAGCTTTCAACCAAATGCTATTGTATCGAGCCAACTCAATAAACTTGCCGAAGATGTGTATAAAGTCATAGAATCGAAGTAAGTGGCAGATGCGATGAATGATGAAGACAATATACACAAGATAAAACAAGCGACACATATCATCCACACTGCCAACAACTTGGTTGCTTTTACGGGAGCAGGGATTAGCACCGATTCGGGCATTCCCGATTTTCGTAGTGATGTGTCAGGGTTATGGAAGCGAGCCGATATAGACCCCTTAGAGGTCGCTAGTTTATTTGGATTTCGGCGTAATCCACAAACCTTTTATGAATGGGTGAGACCACTGGCGAACACCATTTTGAATGCCACACCCAATTCTGCACATGAAGCACTGGTCACATTAGAAACAGATGGGCTCTTGACCTCAGTCATCACTCAAAATATCGACATGCTCCATACACGGGCAGGCAATACAAATGTCTATGAGCTACATGGTCATATGCGCCTAACAACATGTATCCGTTGTTATCATGAATTCGATGGTGTGCCAATTTTAGAACAATTTTTGATGGATGGTCTTGTTCCACATTGCCCCGATTGTGGAGGGGTACTCAAGCCGAATGTGATATTATTCGGCGAGCAATTGCCTGTGCGTGAATTACGACAAGCACAAGAGGCGAGCAAAAAATGTGATGTGATGTTGATAATCGGGTCTTCACTCGAAGTCGCGCCCGCAAATCAAATGCCTATCATTGCCAAACGAAATATGGCAAAAATAATCATCATTAACCTCGAAGAAACCCACCTCGACCACATGGCTGATGTGGTTATTCATGCCCGTGCGGCACAAATCCTCCCACAAATTTTAACCCATTTACAGGATGTTGTTTGATGAGCGAAGAACATATCAAGACCACAGAAACCCCTGCAGGAAAAGCGATGTTATTGGCGCATTATGAGCGCATTATCGAAATCAGTAAACAACTCAACTCAACATTCGACCAACGCTCATTGTTGCAACAAATTGTCGCCGCCGCCGCTGAACTCATTGACACCGAAGCCGCTTCGATTATGCTCATTGATTCTATGACGGGCGAATTGCGTTTTGAAATCGCCACCAACATCGATACCAATAAAATGGAGAACATCATTATCCCGATGGAAGGCAGTATCGCGGGGTGGATTGCCACACATGGCGAACCGCGTGTCATCCAAAATGTGGCAAATGAACCCGAACACTTTCAGAGTGTGGATGAGACCATCGAATTCCAGACGCGCAATATCTTGGGTGTGCCGATGCGGACACACAAAAAGATTATCGGAGTGGTGATGTGTGTGAATAAACATCATGATATGCCGTTCACCAGTATTGATGTTAACATCCTCACCACGCTCGCCGCCCAAGCCGCCATCGCCATTGAAAATGCTCGTCTGTTTCGTCAGAGCGACTTTATTGCCGAGATGGTGCATGAATTACGCACACCATTGTTATCGCTCAAAGCCAGCACAGCTATTTTATTACGTCCAGATTTACCAGAAACCCGAAAACGCGATATTATCAACACGATGCAATCAGAGACGGATCGTCTGATGCGTCTGACGACTGATTTCTTAGATTTAGCCCAGATGGAATCGGGGCGGACACGCTTGCAGATTGCACCATTTGAATTGCGGAAATTGTTAGAAGAAAGTGCAGAGGTTGTTACCCCACAAGCCAACGAAAAAAATGTAGCTATAGAAGTTTTTTGTGATGATTATATGGTGAATGGCGATCGAGGCAAGATTAAGCAAGTTTTGCTCAATTTGCTCACCAATGCCATCAAATATAACCGCCCAGAGGGTCGGGTGATTTTGCGTG
Organism: Phototrophicales bacterium; assembly: GCA_002794515.1. Taxonomy (GTDB): domain Bacteria; phylum Chloroflexota; class Anaerolineae; order Aggregatilineales; family Phototrophicaceae. The sequence continues at coordinate 65 of PGTJ01000314.1, read as the reverse complement.
TATTAACATTCAACAACGGTGAACAACCGATGCTTCAAGTGCAGGTAGAAGATACGGGCTACGGC
>PGTJ01000531.1 GCA_002794515.1 Phototrophicales bacterium | reverse complement strand
CTTCGAGACCGTAGCGCAAATCGGGCTTATCTGAGCCATATTTCTCCATCGCTTCGGTATAGGTGATGCGTGGCAAGGGGCGACCCAAAATTTTCTTGTCGGGGGCGAATTTATCTAACAAGGCGAGAGCTAATCCCTCATTGAGTTGCATGACATCTTCGCGCTCTACAAAACTCATTTCCATGTCGAGTTGCGTGAATTCGGGTTGGCGTTCACCACGCAAATCTTCATCCCGAAAACAACGGGCAATCTGAAAATAGCGTTCGTATCCCGCCACCATCAACAATTGTTTAAGTTGTTGCGGGCTTTGTGGCAGGGCATAAAATTTGCCCGGCTGAAGGCGCGATGGCACTAAAAAGTCGCGTGCGCCTTCGGGTGTCGTCTTGAATAAAATGGGGGTTTCGATCTCGACAAAACCTTTTTCATCGAGATAATCACGGATAAACTTCACCATGCGATGACGGAGGATGATATTATATTGCATACTCGGACGGCGCAAATCGAGGTAGCGATATTGCATACGGCGCAATTCTTCAATCTGCTCTTCTTTGTTCATGTAAAATGGCGGTGTTAATGACGGATTAAGAATTTTGATCTGGGTAGCAACCACATCAATTTCGCCTGTTGGCAAATCGGGATTAGCCGTCCCCTGTGGGCGGATTCGCACCTCACCATGTACCTGCAAGACATATTCGATGCGGGCATCACTGGCGACAGCATGCGCTTCGGGCGATGTGGAGGCATCGATCACCACCTGCGTAATTCCCCAACGATCTCGCAAATCGAAGAAAATCAAGCCACCTTGGTCACGACGACGATGCACCCAGCCCGCCAAAACAACCTGTGTTCCTTCATGCGAGGCGCGGAGTTCCCCGCAAGTGTGTGTTTTCATCATAAATCCATCGCTCCTAGTTTGTCAGACTTCTCATGAGATAGGTGTTCAAAATACCCCAAACAGGATAACACGACAATTACCAAAAATAAATCCGTGTTTTGCATCTTACAAAAATTGTGAATTCATAAATTTTTTTGATTTATTTAAGGCTTTTCTCAATGATTCATGTTATCATGCGAATATCATCTTTATCTTACTTATCCTCGCACGTACTTGTGGGAGCGTTTTCATGAAACACATCACCGATACCATAGGCACACAGAACATGGCTGGTATGTTTATCAAATTACTCAACAACGGACAAATCATCGCCTGTGAATTATATAACAGCGATCGGAGAACAATCGAACAATTCATCATGACGATGGAATCGGTCATCGGATT
>PGTJ01000123.1 GCA_002794515.1 Phototrophicales bacterium | reverse complement strand
TGTGGCATCGGTGCTACCATCATCCACGACTAAAATTTCGATATCACGGATATTGACGCTATCCAGATAATCACGCAATTGAACAACGGTATGTTCGATATTGCCCGCTTCGTTGCGGGCGGGAATGACGATGGAGAGTTTCATATCATAAAACCTTGTGTCATTGACGAATGATGATGTTGTAGTCTAATCATGATTTAGCATCACATCAATAATCAACTGCCCCAGCGCCACGCCGAGGTTTCGCCCGTCTTGGATGCCCAACGCCAACGGATTGCTCACGCGGTCAGTTTGGAAAACCACTTCTAGGGTTGGGCGGATGAGATGCTCACCAGAGACGTAGCCAATATAATGATTATTCACACGGATTAAATCGATAGGCACACCATTGAGCATGAGTTTGAGGCTATTCACCACATCTTCTTCTAAATATGCCGCCACCCAAACCGATACCCGATAGGTCGCCGTTGGATCGAATTGCCCCCTACTCACATCGAGCAACAGGCGTGCTGTTGGCTCTGCCGTCCATCGGAACGGATGGGTATTTTGTGGCACATGTTCGTAACCGTTCCAACCCGATTCTTCTAGCACATATTGTCGTTGAAGATCGCTGAAATGATATACAAGATAATTAGCTGTGACTAAAGTCAGACGAATACTCACAATCACCAAACGGATATTGTTCACCTCTAACTCGTCAATGAAGGTGATAATGCCCCGATTTTGCGTGGTATCACGCGCCATTTGTAACAATGTATCTTTATCGTGCAAGCTTGATAGCAGAATAATCTGATCAGACTCGAAAGAACTATCAGGTGGTGGATCTTGGTTGAGGCGGATATTTCTGCCATTCATCCACAGATACATGCTGGCTACCGCGTGGAATGTGGCGACTTTAGGATCGTCAAAATCGTACCACAGGCGAAAATCATCGATGCTCAGTCGGGGATAGCGTTCGTTGATGGTCTGAGCGATGGCGATCGCATCCTCGAAGACGCGCTGTTCATGATGACGGTCGGGGGTATAAATTTTGATCAGCACCGAATCGCCCACCAAACCACTGGCACAAATCACAAATCCAATCACGGCTAAACCGATAGTCATCGCTCGGCGGTAGATGATGATTATGCCCACCGATAGCACCACACCGATGAACAGAATCGGATAAAATATATCCCAATTGGGTGATAAATACGTGAATCCCGCAAAAACAGCCATCGGCGTGATGAATGACATGACCACTAATACGCGATATTGCATGACAGATAAATCGCTCATGGGTTTGTATATCATCATGCCCAACAACAGAAATGCCGTCATGATGATATTGGCATGATAAAACGAGACATGTGAGTATAAAAATCCGACCAAATACCATCCGATAATCACCGCATAGGCGCTGATGAACAAAATAGTGACGGCAACCATCACACGGCGCATATCCGCCGATAAGGTGCGTGTGCGCCTTATCATGAAGACGATGGTGATGACCACCACCATCAACAAAAAGACATGCCAATAAGCAGGCACACCACTAAAGTGATAACTCAGAAAATACGGCAATCCCTGTGCAAAGCCAGTGGTGGTATTCAAGGCATTACGGAGCAAAATGTTGCCCGTCAGTTGATAATACACCAACGCCAATGCCCCATATAACACACCCGCGCCCAGCACGGCGAATATACCTGTGCGTATCAGGCGGAGCGGTTGGCGATACAGTCTATCGAGCCATATGACATAAAAAGCAATGGCGGGGACATAAAAAATATTGAAAAAATGGGAGATGACCATCGCCATCGATGCCGCCCCTGCCCCACCCACATACAACCAGCGCCAACGGGATTCACTGGCATATGTCAGCCACAACACAGCCAGTGCCATGCAAGTCATCACCAAACCATCGGGATAATTCCACCCCAGCGATCGCATGATGAGTGGATATTGCCCAAAGAACAGGGCGATGATCAGCGCCACACGCGGACTCGCCAATTTGTTCAGGATGCCATACACCGCGAATACGGCTATCAGATACATCACGATATGAAAGATGATATGTGCCATCAGTGGCGATGTTATCTGATTCAAGGCATAGACGGGCAAAATAATCGGCAAGCGCTCGATAAAATACCATATATCCGATGGATACCAGCCGACATATTGTGGCAATGCCAATTGATACCCTGTATAGATATAATCATCCACCATGATGATGAAATCGTGGTTAAAGCTCAGGTTAAAAAGCCAATTAGGGTTGATGAGCGCCAAGACGATGGGCAACGCCAAAATCAGCGCAATATGGGCAAAGTTCAATTTTTTCAGCATCACATCTCCTTCAAAGAGGCAAGTTAGTCATCTAACGGCGCTTTGAAGTCGTAAATGCCGTCTCGAATGGCATAACGCAAGCCACTCTTCTCGGCGACCATTTCATCCCCATGTCGCACCAAATTTTCGCCCGTGCGTGGGCAACGGAACATGGCTTCGGGTGTATGGACATCGACCTGATTCACACCTGTTTTATCAGATATGTTCAGGGTGAAAATGCTCGGTGTGATGAATAATGGGGTGTGTTGCAAAAGGGCATCTAACCCGACTAAGAATGACGTAGGCAATTTTTTGAATAATCCCAAACGGAAAAACGACACAGGTAGGCGTCTTTGGGTCTCAAAACCCGCACGCGTCAATTCTTGGGCGATATAACGGGGATGAAAATCGAAATTCAATTCGACAAATTCGACAGGCGCGAGGTCATACGGATTCCAATCTTGTTTGCGGAGGGCATAACGTAACATCGCCTTCAGGTTGCGCTTATTGGCAAATTCCAATAAAAAGGTGCTATTTGGGGCTAAGATACGGCGCACTTCGGCGAAGATTTTGGGGACATCTTGCATATGATGCAACACACGGATGATGGTTGCCGCATCACATATCCCCGCGTGAAGGGGCAATTGATAGGCATTCGCCGCCACGTAGATGAAACGCGGGTCACGTCCGTAATGTTGTTGAGCATACTGCAATTGCGAAAATGAATAATCGAGCAGAATGACCTGCTTATAACCCGCATATTCGTTGGTCAATCTGCCGAATGCCGAGCCAATTTCCAGCAAGCGCTCACCCGATGGGAGCAACAAGCGGCGGATAGCCACGCGTTCTACGCGGTCTTCATAATCGCGCCCGCGCCCCTCCCAAAAATCGGTGCGGTAATTCGAGCCTTCATAATCACAAATAGAGGGCATGTTATCGTACGTCAAAATCATCCTCCGGGTGGAATAATCCCTTGATCAGGGTTTGGTGTGGGTGTTGGAACAGGTCCGCCGATGGGTAGATCGGGCGAGACATGGGGTGTTGCATTGACATCGGGTGGTGGATTGGTGATGATGCCATTATCCGATGGCGGATTGGTGGTGATGGTTTGTGGCACAAATTGCCCGCCATTGACAGTGGCGATGATCGCGCCAATTTCGCCATTATAATGATGAGCGGGGATATTCTGCGCCGCCATATTTTGTTGAGCGCGTTGGTTAATTTGTTGTGGGGTGTTGCCATCGATATACAATTCGGGGCGAATATCATCATCTAAAAAGGGGATACCGCCCACAGGCACGATGCCTGTATAAATCGGACGTGATGATTCGGGCATGGGAATATTGATCAATTCATAACCATAGCCCGCCGTCATCGAATACCCCGGCCAAGGCTGTAGGGTGTATTCATTCTCTTTGAGCAAATTGGCACGCCCTGCCAAGACATCGCCGATGAAAGTCACGGCTTCGTTAAAATCATCGGGCAAATTGGTCAGACCAACAGCGAGGGGTTCAAACAACAGGCGTAAATTTTGGGCAACATCGTGTAATTGCGTCTCGCGCAAGGGGATAACCGCCCGCACATCCAACGACACAGGCACTTCGAGGTTGGTCACTGGCACATCTAAATTTAAGCATATAGGCAAGGGCAACCCATTGGGCAAACTGAGATTGACACGGGCATTATTCAAATTGCCGACACCAGGCAACACAATATTGGCGGTGACGACCAACGGCACATCATCATTCAATGTGACCGTTGTACATGTATTCAATGGGATGACGGTGTTCAGGGTGATGGTATCGCGCACGGGAATTGTCCAATCGATGGTGGCGTTATCTAGCCCGACAAAACTGCTATGTAACCCTGCGACCAATGGTTGTGCAATTTGCGATTTGATATGAAAGATGAATAATCCCGCCACCAACAACACAACTACCAAGACAATATTCACGATGAACGAAAAAATCACCATAAAGCGCCAAAAGAATAATCCGATTGCCCGTAACATATCTTTTCCCCTTATGTATGGGTTTACCTAACATATTGCCTGTATACCACCCCATTTTACAACCAAACGGCATAAATTACCAACAACGGCTCATATCCCCTATAATAGAATGTGTTGATAAGCGCTATAAATAAACGGAATGCTGACATGAAATCGCTGGTTACGGTGTTATTACAATTGGTCAAAGACCGGTCGTCACGGGTGAATATCGTGGCGCTTTTGCGCTTTTTGGCGATAATCGCGGTGATGATAACCACCTATAGCATCATCTTTCATTACATCATGGAATATGAAGGGCGTTCCGAGAGCTGGATAACGGGGTTCTATTGGACACTCACCGTCATGTCAACACTCGGATTTGGTGATATCACCTTTCATTCCGATTTAGGACGCTTATTTTCGGTGGTTGTCTTGGTGAGCGGTGTGATGTTTTTGTTGATCTTGCTCCCATTCACCTTCATCGAATTTTTTTATGCCCCTTGGCTCAAGGCGCAACAAATGGCACGTGCGCCAACGCAATTGCCCGAAAAAACATCGGGGCATGTCATCCTGACACATTTCGATTTGGTCACACAAAGCCTCATCGAAAAGCTCAAGCAATACGATTATCCCTATGTCCTCATCATCCCCGATTTAACCGAAGCACTACGCCTGCATGATATGGGATATAAGGTGATGGTGGGCGACCTCGATGACCCACAGACGTATCAACGCGCCCGTGTGCATCAGGCATTATTTGTGGCGACCACCGCCAATGACCAAGTGAATGCCAATGTCGCTTTCACCGTGCGCGAAATATCCGAGACGGTGAAAATGCTCGGCACTGCCAACGCAGCGGCATCGGTGGATTTGCTGGAATTGGCGGGATGTTCGTATGTGGTGCAATTGGCAGAGATGATGGCGGATTCGCTGGTGCGTCAGGTGGTCAATGGCAAAACAACGGCGCACGTCATCGGCAGGTTCGATGACTTGCTCATCGCAGAAGCCTCTGTACAAGGGACAGATTTAATCGGCAAAACATTACAAGAAACACAATTGCGCGAAAAATTAGGGGTGAATGTGTTGGGGGTGTGGTCGCGGGGCAAGTTTGAATTAGCCACGCCCAGCACGCCTATTGCTAACCATAGCATCCTCATCATGGCAGGCAAGCGCGACCATATCACACGTTATAATGCCTTGTATCACCAAGACTTGCCAGAGAGCATCGCACCGGTCATCATCATCGGTGGTGGACGTGTAGGACGGGCAGTCGCCCGCAATTTAGCCACACGCGGGATGGATTATCGCATCATCGAAAAAGCCCCAGAGCGCATTCGTGACCCACAAAAATATATCTTGGGCGATGCCGCCGAAATCGAAGTGTTAGAAATCGCAGGCATCCGCAATGCTACCAGCATCATCATCACCACCCATGATGATGACATGAATGTGTATCTGACCATTTATTGTCGACGGTTGTGTCCAGATGCCCAAATCATCAGTCGTGCCAATTTAGAACGCAACATCGCCACCTTGCACCGTGCAGGGGCAGATTTTGTCATGTCGTATGCCTCGACAGGGGCAACCGCCATTATCAACTCTATCGGTCGAGATAATATCTTGATGATGGCAGAAGGATTAGCCATGTTTGAAATCCCCATCCCTAAAATGATGGTCGGCAAAACATTGGCACAATGTGATATTCGCGCCAAAACGGGTTGCACCGTCGTGGCGGTGCATACCGATACATCGGTCATCGCCATGCCAGACCCACACATGCCACTGCCTGCTCATTCGCGCTTGATTATCATCGGCACACCCGAAGCAGAAGAGACCTTCTTACGTCAATATTAGGAATTCACCCAATTTTTACCCAATTCATATTTAGCACATGCTGTTATGTGATATGATAGAGAATGTTCATCACCCTTGTATGGAGAAAGTTCTATGACAACACCCGCAATTACATGGCAAATTGGCGCAACATCTGCCCCCAAACCACCTAAAGTCCCCGCCCTTCCCTATTTGGGCGTTGCGCTCAAGATGACCGGTGACATCACCAGTTATCTTTTTTCGTTGTATCAACAATATGGATCGATTTATCGGATGACCTTGTTAGGTCGTGAAATCACCGTCATGTCGGGCATTGAAGCCAATCGATTTTTGAATACCGATGGCAATGATGTCTTCACCAGCGAGCCTCTGTTTGGTGGATTTGCCAAAGAGATGAATACTAACATATTTTTAACCGCGATGGATGGCGAAGAACACATGTACCTTCGCAAAATTATGCGAAGAGGTTTTTCGCGGTCTGCCCTGAGTCCCCATATGGATTATTTGGTCGGCACTATAGATAACCTCACGCGCAAACTTCAAGTGGGAGATCGCATTCAAGTCCTGCCAAGTATGCAACGCCTTGTCACTACTCAGCTAAGCCAAGTGATGGCAAGACGATGGGCAGATGATTATTTCGAAGACATTCGAGATTTTCTGCGATACATGCTTTATGTAAAAGTCCTCAAATTTTATCCACCCGTGTTATTAAAAACACCTCACTATAAGCATTGTAAAGCGCGCACAATGGAATTGGCGCGGCAAATTCTGGCTGATCACCGCGAAAATCCCGCTACAACCGATGAAGAACGCGATTTAATTGACGATATGCTCAATGCAAAAGGATTTGATGGCAATCCATTTGATAATAATGCGTTATTGTCAATCGTTGTCTCCCCTTACTTCGCGGGAATAGATACAGTTGCATCATCGATTAGTTTCCTTGTGTATACGTCTTTGCGGTATCCTGAAGTTCATGCCAAAGCAAAAGAAGAAGCACGCGCCATGTTTGCCAATGGCATACCCACTTTACATAGCTTGAAAGATATGGAGACGATACACGGAATTGCCAT
>PGTJ01000059.1 GCA_002794515.1 Phototrophicales bacterium | reverse complement strand
TCGGACCTCCGGGCAACGGCAAGACGACCTTCGCCGAGCGCGTGGGCGAGATCGTCCTCGGCGAAGATATGTGGATACCCTATGCCATTGATGTCAATGGACAAGTCATTCAGATGTTCGATGCTATCAATCATCAGGTATCGCCCAACCCACCCACACAAAAATTGCCAACGGGTGTGGTTCAAGATATGCGGTGGATAGCCATCAAGCGTCCGATGATCATGGTCGGTGGCGAATTAACGATGGAAGTCCTCGATTTGGTTTATGATGACATCAATAAATTTTACGAGATGCCCATCCACCTCAAAGCCAATGGCGGGTTATTCCTCATTGACGACTTCGGACGGCAACAAGTCAGCCCAGTGCAATTGTTAAATCGCTGGATTGTGCCACTAGAAACGCGCATTGACTTCATGACATTGAACAATGGGCGCAAAATTGGCATTCCCTTTTATGTCATGACCATTTTCTCGACCAATCTCGACCCCAAAGACTTAGTAGATGAGGCATTTTTACGCCGTATTCGGCATAAAATTGAGGTCGGCAACCCCGATGTGGAACAATTCACCGAGATTTTTAAGATTATCTGCAAAATCAAACGTGTCCCATATGATGAAAATGGGCTGAAATACCTCATCAAAAAATGGTTCATCGATATGGACCGAGATTTCCGCATGGTGCATCCACGCGATATTGTGGCGCAAATGATTGATATTGCCAGTTATTTAGATATTCCACCCACGATGTCGAATAAAGAACTGATAGATCGCGCCGCGGCATCGTATTTTGTAGAACTATAACATTCACAAGGTTTATCATGGGACGCGATGAACAGGCAGACCTACACGGCAAGACCATAGTCCTCACCATCGTACAAGATGATGTGCGCGATGGCATTGCCACCGCCCTGCGAGGCTTGCCTGTTCATATTCAAGAGGCACATAACGCCCATGATGCCTTGCGTGTTTTAGAAGAAATGCGGGTCGATTTGATTATCACCGAGACCCAACTGCCCGACATGCACAGTTTACAACTGATTTATAAAATCAAAGAGACGCTTGGCTTTCGTCAATTGCCAATCGCCATCATCACCGACGATAACTACACCACCCCACCCATGCCCACGGTCGAATATCTCATGCGTCCTATCAGCATCGCTCAAATCCGACAACGTGTGTGTGACCTGTTGTTATAACAGAAAGGCGCGCCAATGCCCTTCATCAACACCGTCAACTATCGGTATGATATGGCGATTATCCTCATCATCGCCAGCATCATCTTTTTGGGATTATTGCTCATTACCTTGCTATTGGCAATCTTATCTATTCGCATACAAGTGCATCATACACAAGAGGATACATCTATCATTCACCCATCCATACAAAATGTCCAAGCCGATTATCTGCGGGCGATGGCGTGGCTCGGAAAAAACCATTTTCTGAGTTATAGCACCCGCCTCACAGAAGCGCCAATGCACCTATATGGTGTATTTTTGAATGATTATTTCGCCACACTGCAACCCGAACACCCACGCTTCATCGGTGTTTTACGCTGTATTCACACCCTATCCGTACAGCCCATAAAAAATGACCCGTTGCGGTGTCTGGTGATCGATACACAAATCACCCGTCGCATGGTGACATATTGTGCCAAAACCTATCGCCGTGTCGCCACACAAGATATGGGCAATGCTACCGTAGTCTATGAGATGTGTTACGACAGCCTCGCCAAATGTTGGAAGTTAAATCGCTTTATCCAAGAGTTGCCAAATGGCTGGAATGGGATAAAATCTGCCTATCCTATCGAATTGGTCACGACCTTTTCTGGGAAATCTATCGGCAACGACACAGGATAAAGGACACCATATGATATTTGTCACAGGGGGAACGGGCTTTTTGGGACGGCATCTCATCCCTGCGTTATGCCGTGATGGTCATACCATTAAAGTCCTCACACGGACACCCGAACAACACGCATGGTTAAAGCAATATCCGCGGGTGCATATCGTCAAAGGCGATTTGAGCGATGCCGACATCCTCATGGAGGCAGTGCAAGGGTGTGAATACATCATCCATGCGGGCGGGTTGTTCCGTTTTTGGGGTGATGAAGCCAATTTTATGCGTACCAATACCGAAGGCACACATAATATCCTCACCGCCGCCAGCAGTATTCCCTTAAAACGGTTCATCCATATCTCAACGATTGCCGTCATCGGCACACCCCATCAAACCGATGTCATGGATGAAACATATCCACCACAGCCCACCGACCCCTATCAAAAAAGCAAACTCGAAGGCGAACAAGATGCCCTGCGCTTTCAACGTGAACAAGGAGTCCCGGTGATTGTATTGCGTCCTGGTGCCTTTTATGGTGAATTGGGCGAATATGCCTTTAATCGGCTGTTTTTCCGCGACCCCATGCGTGGCATTATCATGCAGATGAATCGTGGGCGATACATCACCTTCCCTGCATATATCGGCGATGTCGTGCAAGGAATTATGTTGGCGATGAACAAAGGGCGCATCGGCGAAATTTATAACATCTGTGGCGATTGGATGACGCATAAACAGGTATTTGATGTGGTCTGTGCCGAAGCCAAATTGTGGTATCCACGCCCGCCTATCCCAGGTTGGGTGGGCATTAATACCTCGCGCTTTTTGGAATTTATCGCCAAAATTACGGGCAGAGAACCTTTTTGGCCCCTCAACCTCAAATCGTATGTCTATAATTATTGGCGTGTATCGAATCAAAAAGCCCGCGATGAATTGGGCTTCATCCCCACATCGTTCATCGAAGGGGCAAAACGCACCATTGCATGGTATAGAAATCGTAAGCCAACCGATATACCGCAAACCCGTTGTTAGTGATATGATTATGGGTCTTGATTAAAAAATTGGTGTATAGGTAAAACAATAACATGGCATTTGACCAAGCAAAAATTTATATCCGCAGTGGTGATGGTGGTGATGGACTGGTGTCATTTCGCAGAGAAAAGTTCATCCCGCGTGGCGGTCCCGCAGGCGGAGATGGTGGCAAAGGTGGCGACATCATCATGAAGGTGAACCCCAAACTGAACACGCTCACCTATTTTCATCGCCAAGTGCATTTTAAGGCAGAAAACGGCAAACGCGGTGGTAGCACCGATAAAACAGGACGCGGTGGCGATGACCTCATCATCGAAGTCCCGCCCGGTACCGTCATCCGCGATGCCGATACGGGCGAATTGCTGGGAGATTTAATCTATCCAGACCAAACACTCATCATCGCCAAAGGCGGACGTGGCGGACGTGGCAACGCCAAATTTGCCTCTTCATCTAATCAAGCACCACGCATCGCCGAAAAGGGTGAAGCAGGCATCGAAAAATGGATTACACTAGAACTCAAGCTGATCGCCGATGTCGGCATTGTCGGGATGCCCAATGCGGGCAAATCGACACTATTATCCGTCATCAGCAATGCCAAACCGAAAATCGCCCCCTATCCATTCACCACACTTGAACCCAATTTAGGCGTGGTCATATACGATAACAACGACCTCGTATTCGCTGATATTCCGGGTCTTATCGAAGGGGCGCATATGGGTGTTGGTTTGGGGCATAGTTTTTTGCGCCATGTACAACGCACGCGCATCCTGGTGCATGTCTTAGATGGCACAAATCCCGATGTCTTAGCCGATTACAGCCAAATCAATACCGAACTGGCGTTATATGATGAAGAACTGGGCAAACGACCACAAATTGTCGTCTTCAACAAAATGGATATGCCCGAAGCACAAGACAACTGGGCAAAGGTGCAACCTAAATTCAAGGCACAAGGGGTGGATGTCATGGCAATTTCTGCGATGACCCAACAAAATACGCAAAAATTGGTGCAACGGGTGTTTGAATTGGCATCTACGTTGCCCAAACACATCCCACAAACCGTATCGGATAACTCAATGCCTGTGTATGAATTGCCAGAAGATGAGATTATCTTCACCATAGAGCGTGATGAAGATGGCGCATTTCATGTGAAGGGCAAGCGCATCGAACGCGCCGCCCAAATGACCCAATGGGATTATGATGAAGCGGTCATGCGCTTCCAGCAAATTTTAGAAACACTTGGCGTATCTGCCGCACTCGAACGAGAAGGCGTACAGGTGGGCGATACTGTTTTTATCGGCGATTTTGAATTGGAATGGTCTGAATAATTATGCCACAGCGTATCGGTATTCTGGGTGGGACATTCGATCCGCCCCATCATGCCCACCTCATTTTGGCACAACATGCTTATGAAGAATTAAATTTAGATCGGGTGCTATTCGTGCCTGCGGGTGTGCCACCTCATAAAACCCATACCCGCACCCCAATTGAACATCGCCTAGCCATGATTTTGATGTGCATCGAAGATGTCCCCTATTTTGAACTCTCACGAGTGGAGATAGACCGTCCCGGTCCGCATTATACCATTGATACCGTGCGAATTATCCAAGATCAAAATCCAGATAGCGAATTGTTCTTCATCATGGGGGGCGATGTCTTTCGTGATTTGCCTAATTGGGATAGACCACAAGAGATGTTCCAAACGTGTAAAATCGCCGTGGCGGTCATGCGCCGTCCGGGATTTGGCAACCCCGAAATCCGTTTGGATATGCACCGTGACACCATCCCAGAAGTGGAACAAAATGCCCTGTTGCTGTCATCGCCATTGGTCGAATTTTCATCGACCGATATTGTCGACCGCCTCACACGCGGTAAAAGTATTCGTTATATGGTGCCAGATTACATCCTCAGCTATATTCAGGCACACAAATTGTACCGAGGAAATCACTCATGAAAAAATTCGCTTTCATGTTGACTATTGCCATGTACGTCTCTGTTTTGGGAATGGGGACACTATTCTCTGCCACCCCGCCTCATGATTATCAAGCCCCTGCGCCAACACTCGTCCCGCCGACACTCGTGCCACAACCATCTGCTAATCGTGAAGAAGTATTGCCAAGCGAATCGGTGATCAAGCGCATTCGAGACAATGGGACGGTCAATGTCGGCATTTTATATAATCAACCGCCGTTTGGGGAACTGAACATTCGTGGCGATTTGGTCGGATACGATGCCGATTTAGCCCGTAGCATAGCACAAACATGGGGTGTGACCGTGAATTTTGTGCAAGTCACCCGTGAACCAGAACGCCTTGCCGAGTTGCTCCAAACAGGGGCAGTCGATATGCTGGTGGCGGCGCTGGTACATCAACGTGAATTGGACTCGATGATGGATTTTAGCAATGCATATTATTTGGGCGAGCAAGCCATCATGGTGCGTCGTGATGACCCCGCACAAGCTCCGAATGACCTCGCCAATCGGCGTATTGGCGTGGTAATTGCCACTCGTGCCGAAAGTGCCGTTGGCAACTGGCTACGGCGCACGGGTTTCTCGGTCGAAATCAAAACCTACCTCACACTCGACCGCGCCTATAGCGCCCTGGCATTAGGCGAAATTGATGGCTTGGTCGATAGCGATTATCGCCTACGGCAGGTGTCTATCAACCAACCCGATGCCATTCGCATCCTCGCAGAACCCATCCAATACGAGCCATATGCCATCGGCTTCATGCGTCAAGATGCCAATATGCGAAATCTGGTTAATCGCACATTGCAACATCTGACGGTGACGGGGCGCATGAACGAAATTCATCAGGCTTATTTCCCCGGTCGGGTCAATCGGGCATTAACGGTATGGAAAAATCTGGGCGAGACACCTAATCCAAGCCAATATGATGATACAATGTCCTTCCCTAGCCGATATGTAATACCACGCATCCAAGCAGGCAATGCAATACGTGTGGCAGGTCTGACAGGCACACCCAATACCGAAAGCCAACGTCGTCTCGACACATTCCATCGGTCGTTGATGAATGATATTGCTAGTCGCTGGGGTGTGACGGTGGAATATATCCCTAGCACACCCGAAGAAGCCCTCGATTTGGTGGCACGCGGTGAAGCCGATATTGCTATTGGTGTTGAACCTGATTGGTCATGGGCGAATCGGGTGGATTTCACCCAACCCTATCTATGGCGTGGCGATAGATTGATGGTGCGAGTTGGCAGCAACATTCGTGGATTTAATGATTTACGCGGTGATAAAGTCATCGTGTCTGAGTCGCAAACAGGGGCATCGGAACGCGCCACCAGCATTGCAAACACAATTAGCGCCACTATCAGCATCGTCCCACAACCCGAATCTGAACTGTCGAATGCCCTATTTAACGAGGAAATCAAAGCCGATGCTGTTTTTGGAGATAGCATCATCTTATTGGCACATCTCCAACTGGCACCAGACCGCCTCGAACTCACCCTGACGGATGACGGGAGCGCCCCGCGCTGGTATAGCCCATCATATATCAACGAACGCACCTATGCACCAATCCAAATTGTCATGGCAACACCCTATAACGATGCCGATTTTCGGGCATTGCTGAGTTATACCTTACAAGAAATCATGCGTGAAGGGGTATTAAACAGACTATTGCAACCCCTCATGCAAGAACGCGATATTCCTTTGTATGAAATTTGGGTGGGTGGTAGCCAATTTTTTGGCTTTGAATTGAGCCGATAACCCCGTCCAGTCAATAATGGTCGATCGCTTTTGGAGCAAAGCCATAAGCGATCGGCATCAGGCACGTTACACGCTCATCGGTTAGCTAACGCACTTCCCATACGGGGTCGTTATTCAAAATGCGTTCTAAATTGCTCGCAAAATCACTGCTGCGAATGGGTTTGCCCATAAAACTATGAAAACCTGCCCGTTGGCAATTGACCATTTCGGCAGAATTAGCGGTGTATGCCACCACAGGGACACCATCAAAATCGGGAATACTGCGGATGATGGTCAGGACCTCATAACCATTGGTGCCAGGGATTTCTAAATCCAAAAACACCACATTGGGTTTTGGCACACGGGCTAAATCATCGAATAATGTGCGTGTATCATACAGCACATCATACGCCAAATCCATACGCCCCAATAATTTTTGCAACACGCTTGCATCACCAGAGTTATCATCAATAATCAGAACACGGGTATCAGTTGGAATTGCCATAGGTCAATATTGTCCTTCATAAATAAAATAACACAATTATACATTATCGGGGGCATCACCCCATACTTCGCCGCCTTCAAGAATATGTGCAATACTCCTGATGAAGGTTTTGGTACGAATGGGCTTGCTGATATATCCCCTAAAACCGCTATCTTTGGCTTTTTTCATTTCGCGGTCGGGATCGCTGGCGGTCACGGCTACAATTGGAATATTCGCCAATTCAGGAATGGCTTGGATGGCTTTGATTACATCATACCCAGTGACATTATTGGGCAACATCAGGTCGAGCAGGATAATATCAATGGGCATAAAGGCTTTGATAGTACGCGCTGTCTCTACGCCCCAAGTATCAAAGAATATTGTTGCGCCATATCGCCTAAGCATAGACGAAATGATAGCGAGGTTATTAACATCATCCTCCAAGACAAAAATTTTCTTCCCATCTAAAATCGGGATAGACATTGCAAATCCTTTCTGTTATGGGCAACATCGTCTCATGGTACATACCACACATCATCACCAGAGAGGATGCGGTCGAGTAGCTCTGGGAATACTTTTTTCCGCACAGGTTTGGCAATTAAACCATCAAACCCCGCTTTTTTTAAGTCTTCAATATCCGAAACGGTCACACTAGCGGTCATGGCGATAATCGGTTTGCCGTTAAAAGCGGGATCTTCGCGCAACATTTTGAGCATTTCAAAGCCACTGTGCGGGGTAATTTGCACATCTAAAAAGATGACATCTGGCACTTTGGGCAAGGCTTTAACCCGCTCCATGAAATTACTGCTATCTTCAAAAATGGTGACTTCTGCCCCGCCATCCACTTCGAGTTTATTAATCATCACACTCATCACCTGACGGCTCATGGGGTCATCTTCGGCATACAGAAATGTCAGTGGCATGGGTTATTTCCCTTCTAATGCCATATCACCCTCTGGCAGTTTTTCGGCTTTCATGGGCAACCACACATGGAAGGTCGAACCCTGTCCCAAGTCACTCTCGAACCAAATCCGACCGCCATGTGCCTCGACAAAGTGTTTAGAAATGGGCAAGCCCAGCCCTGTACCGCCTGCCGTACGCAGCCCACTTTCAGTTTGCTTAAAGCGTTCAAATACCTTTGCATGGTCTTTGGGGGCGATGCCAACACCCGTGTCTTTGACGGTAATATGCACCCCTTCTTCTTCTCGCTTGGCGCTCAATGTGACCGAACCACTGGGGGTGAATTTAACGGCATTCGACAGCAAATTCAAAAATACCTGATGCAACCGCCGTCTATCGCCCGAAATAATTGGCAACCCTTCTTCGATTTCTGTTTTCAATTCGATAGGTTTGCCCTTAACCAAGCCTTTACCAGTAGAGATGACCGCCTTGAGCGATTGGTTAATATCCACATCTTCGATGAATAATTCGAGCATACCGACCTCGATTTTGGTAATGTCGAGGATGTCGTTAATCAGACTGAGCAAATGCTCACCACTGGATACGACTTTTTGGAGTGTTTCTTCTTGCTCCTCGTTGATTTCACCCAAATCACCATCCATAACAAACTCGGTAAAATTGAGGATGGCATTCAGTGGGGTGCGTAATTCGTGACTCATATTCGCCAAAAATTGCGATTTAACACGATTGGCTTCTTCTGCCTCTTGTTGGGCGGCTTGTGCTTGCGAGAAGAGTTGTGCATTCCGCATGGCGATCGCCACTTGTTCCGCCAATGTGATGAGTGTCGAAATTTCTTCTGGTCGAAAACGACCGGTCTGTGTGGCATGAAAATCGAAAATACCCAATAATTTTGTGCCGAGCATAATCGGAATAGCCAACTGAGCGCGGGTCTTGGGCAATAGCGGGTCAGAAAAATAATCGAGCGGGATAGTCACATCATTCACCGTCACAATTTGCCCCGTGAATGCCGCTTGTGCCACCACACTGCCCGCAGTATCGGTATTGATGGGCAAATATTGCGTCACATCGAGGACTCCATTGGCATTTGCGCCTGCGGCACGAATAATCTCGATGCCCGAATCGGTCTGTTCTACACGGAAGATGAACACGGCATAAAATTTGAAGGTCTCAACGGTGGATTTCACCACTTCTTGCAACAATTGATTGATGTCTAATATGGTGGTGATTTGACGCGATACATCCGATGCCAATCGTAAATCGCGTGTGCGCTCTGCCACACGGGTTTCGAGCGATGCCGAGAGTTCCATCACTTCACGGATACGCGCATTACGTTCACGAATGGATTGCACCAAGTTATCTAACATCGTATCGAAAGCGAACCCCAAGCGTCCAATTTCGCTCACCTGCTTCAGGCGAGCGCGTTGGGTGTAATCGCCCTTAATCGCCAATTGGGCGATATTCGTCAGGCGGGCAATTGGTCGAGTGAGCCAACGGGTGACAAAGCGCCCAACAACCAAACCCAACACCGCCATGACGATCGCCGCCACAAGGCTGACATCACGCACATGATTCACGGCTTCTAGGGCTTCATCTTCATCAAATTCTGCCAAAAGCCCCGCGCTAATAGCATCAATCCATGTATATGCGCCGATGACATTTTCGCCCCGATAATTGGTATAAAATCCGCCACCCGTACGTTTGAACAACGCCTCGCGGATGCCACGACTATCATAACGAATTTCGGGATTATATTCGGTGAAGCGCGTTGGGGTGATGATATTAAATTTTTGTGAGCTGACCAGATACGTCTCGCCTGTATCACCAAACGCATCGATAGGCGCAAGTAGGCGGTTCAGCGTATTTAGGTTCAAGCGCCCCGCTAAAACACCAATAATTTCGCCTTCAAGATTGGTGATGGGGGTCGTGATGACCGAATCAA
Organism: Phototrophicales bacterium; assembly: GCA_002794515.1. Taxonomy (GTDB): domain Bacteria; phylum Chloroflexota; class Anaerolineae; order Aggregatilineales; family Phototrophicaceae. The sequence goes on along the minus strand of PGTJ01000059.1, from coordinate 975 downwards.
CGACCACCGTTGTCGTCTCTGTATCCGATTCGATGCTGGGAGTCTCTTGGGTGGTGGTAATTGTCCGCAAATAAGCGGGCTGAATATACGGGGCATTTAAGCTCGGTTCAAAATAAGGGGCTTCATTGATGCGGGTGCGTTCATTCGATATATTGGTCGAAACATTGATTCGTCCACTAGGGGTATAAATGAAAAATTCGCTGAACGAATCTTGTGCGTTCAATTGGTCTTGTAATAAACCGCGCACCAAGCTAATTGTCTCGGCATTCGGGCGTTGATTATCGACCGTGCTACGAATTTGTACCAATTGCCGTTCGGGCAATGCCAATACCGATAGAAGGCGCAGTTGGCTCGCCTCTAACCAGCGCTCGACCTCTTCGGCACGCGCCTGAGCGATAAATTTCATCTGATTCAAGGCTTGGTCACGCGCTTGTTGACCAAATAGCCCCAAAGCAACCGAAATCACCACCAATACGGGGATTATTGCCAACGCCAATGAATAAATATTAAGGGCATTACCAATGCTAATGCGTATCGCTGGTTGGTCTGGTTGTGCAGGAATGTTTGTTGTTTCTTCCGACATACCATCACTCCTCAGATAAGTTCGTATGCGCTCTATTGTAGCATTAATCATCAAAATCGGTGTAGCTATAACCGATTTATGACCAGAAAATGACAAAAATGCGATACATGATATCAATCAGGGGCGATGACAATCGCCCCTATGTGAATGTCACGGTTGTGGTGTCATTTCGACTTCGATAACATCGCCCGTGGCGCGATCGACACCAGTACTAATTTCGCCGAACGCCAACATATCCGCCACATCAATCAGGGCATCATAATATTCAAGCGGAATATCGGCATCATGTTCAGGCGCAAACGAAATACCATCATTTTCGAGGCTAAGGATATAATTTTGCCCACCAGGGAATTCATCGAAATTACCATCTAATAACAACGACACCATATCAT
>PGTJ01000709.1 GCA_002794515.1 Phototrophicales bacterium | reverse complement strand
CCACTCATCCGCGCTTGGTTACAAAAGCCTTTGCCACCAGGAACGAATATCTCGGCTTGATGAGGCAAATTTGCCCCGCCCGACTCGACTAGATATATTGTTGGTAGCCGATTGGTGTTGGCGATTTCTTGGGCGCGAAGCGATTTTTCTAGTGACATCGGGTAGGTCGTCCCACCTTTGACGGTGGCTTCATTGGCAGAAATCATACATTCTACCCCATTCACAATGCCAATGCCTGTGATGACACCAGCTCCAGGTGCTTCATCGTTATACATGCCCCATGCGGCGAGGGGGCTGAGTTCTAAAAAGGGTGTATTGGGGTCGAGGAGCAATTCTACCCGTTCTCGTGGGAGCAATTTGCCCCGTTCGATGTGCCGTTGGCGAGCGCGTTCACTGCCTCCTTGCCGAACTTTGGCTTGGCGTTGGGCGAGCGTTTCGAGCAACTGGCAATTATGTTCGTAATTGGCTTTGTAATCGGGGTCGTTGGTGTTGATTTTCGATTGTATTTTGGTCATAAAATGATTT
>PGTJ01000381.1 GCA_002794515.1 Phototrophicales bacterium | reverse complement strand
GGGCTGAACTGAGCAACCTTATTGGCAACTATCCGCCCGACAACCTCGACAAAGAATTCGACTTTGCCGATTTTACATCGCTGAATGTGGCGTTGGAAGAAATGTATGGTCCGCGTGGCGGGCGTGGTCTGGCGCTACGCGCTGGTCGTGCGACCTTTGCCGATGCGTTGCGCGGTTTTGGCGCGTTGGCGGGTGTCGGCGACCTCGCTTTCAAGGTGCTTCCGATGAATGCTAAACTCAAAATCGGTGTGCCTGCGATGGCGAACATCTTTAACCAATTCTCTGACCAAATTTCTAATGTGTATGAAGAAGGCACAGACCGCATCATCTATACATTAGAGCGCTGTCCGATGTGCTGGGGTCGTAAAACTGATAAGCCCGTGTGCTTTGTCGGTCAAGGGCTTCTGCAAGAAGGGCTACGCTGGGTCTCTGGTGGGCATGAATTTAAGGTGGATATGACCCACTGCATCGCTAAGGGCGATGAAATGGGTAAATATGTCATCTATAAAGAACCAATTAGTTAGTACCCGTCTTTACCTGTCCATTCTCTTCAAGCCCTGACCGTCATGGATGGTAGGGCTTGTTGTGTTTGTTGCCATAGGATAACTAGACCATGAAAACACTATTGCGATTCGCCCTATGTATCATCTTATTACCCCTGTTGGCGGCTTGTAATTTAGATGCAGATAGCAATAATTCCCGTCTCACACCCACCCCGACTTCACCTGTTGCCACAGGCAAGCCTACGGTGCAAATTTTGTCTCCCCAAAATGGCGAAGAATTTGTCGTCAATACACCCATTTTGATGAGTGTGCAAGTGACCGATACCGTTGGTGTGACCAGTGTGCGCCTCTCGGCGAATGGCACAAATGTCCGCACAGTCGGGTCGGAATCGCCCACTGGCGAGACGAATAAACAGGTGTTGTTGGATTACACACCCCGTAGTGCTGGGGAAATTGTCCTCAGTGTGACGGCAGTGCGTGGTGTCGGTGGCAATTCTGTGGTGAGCGACCCTGCCGAAATTCGTGTTGTCGTCCGTCAGACGAGCGCGCAAGTCACCGCCACTCCCCAACCACAACCCGGTCCGACACAGCCTGTGATTAATCCCAACGACCCAACTTGTCGGGCATTGGTCATGACGGCATTGCGCTTGCGCCGCGGTCCCAGCACCAATTTTGATGTCATCCGCACCCTCGCCGCGGGCGAATTGTTGCCTGTGGTGGCAAAATTAGCCGATAATAGCTGGTGGCAATTGCGCGATACCAACGGGACGCTCGGTTGGGTGGCACGCGGTCCCGAAACCACACCTTATATCAACCTATATGGGTCACAATGTGCGACCATCCCCTCACAAGCACCCCCTGCTACGCCGACACCATTCGTCACCCCGACTGTCGCGCCAACATTCACCCCGAATGTCCCAACGAATACCCCACCACCCCAACCCACTGCCACGCCGACTCAACCCGATTTGACGGTGACGAATATCTCTGGTCCGACATCGGTGGTCATCCCCGCGGGCGAGCCATCGGTCACGGTGCAATATGGTGTGAATATCACCAATCAGGGTGGGGGATTTGGGACGCAATTCAACAATCAGGTGTTGCGCTTGCCCGATAATACCACCTTCGATTTGGGTGTATCGGCGGGTTTAGGTGCGGGTCAATCCATTAGTCTACAGGTGAATGTCACCTTCTCATCGGCGGGGACGTATGTGTTGCAATTCATCGCCGATTCGGGCGGCGCGATCGCCGAGAGCAACGAGGTGAACAATTCGGGGACGCTCAATGTCACCGTGACGAATGCGCCGTAGTTCTTTTCTCTAACCTCATCCCACCGCCCCCTTCTCTACGTTGGAGAAGGGGGAGAAAGATAACATCCCCCGTGAAAAAAGTCCCCTCTCCATTTTGAAGAGGGGATTTAGGGGTGAGGTGCAACATAAAAATCGGTTATGTTTTTTGTAACGAACAAGGGTTTTGAACCCATAGCGAGGTAGCAAGTAGGGAATGTGTTTGTTGCAATAGCGATACATCCTCGTTATAATTTCGATTATCCTAATGGCTAACCCGCGTGGGGATAATCAGTCATGGCGCGTATCTTTATATCGTATAGCAGAGCAGATGTCCTTTTTGTCGAAGAATTAGTCCCGTTGTTGCAATCAGTTTATCCAAATCACGTCATTTGGTATGACCAGCGCATTTCTGGCGGTGACGATTGGTGGCAGATGATTTTAGGCGAAATTAACGCCTGTGATATTTTTATCTACCTCATGTCGAATGATTCGCTCACATCGCCCTATTGCCAAGCCGAATTTGAAGAGGCATGGCGCTTACAAAAACCGCGTATCCCTGTGATTATCCGCCCCAAGACGAATATAGATAATGCGCCCAAACATATCCGTGAAGAGGTTAAACGCCTGAAT
>PGTJ01000505.1 GCA_002794515.1 Phototrophicales bacterium | reverse complement strand
TGCGTGGCAAATCAATCTTGACCTCGCCACGCACACGACCTGGATTGGCACCGAGGATAATGACCCTATCGGCGAGCAATACCGCCTCTTCGATGTTATGTGTGACAATCAAGATGCTCTTGGCGGGGAAGTTTTTTTCTTCCCACAACATGCCAATTTCGCCACGTAAGTTTTCGGCGGTCAAGACATCCAACGCACTGAATGGTTCATCCATGAATAATACTTTGGGTTGCATGACAAAAGCACGGGCAAACCCGACTCGTTGTTGCATCCCGCCAGACAGTTCTTTGGGATACGCGCTCTCGAATCCATCTAGCCCGACCATATCAATGGCTTTGAGGGCGCGTGCTTGTCGCTCTTGGCGGCTTATCCCACGCGCTTTCAGCCCCAATTCGACATTTTCTTGGACGGTCGCCCAAGGAAGCAAGGCAAAACTTTGGAACACCATAGCGACATCGGGGTTAGCACCCGTGATTGGCTGTCCACTGCTGATGACCGTGCCACTGCTCGGCGGGATCAGACCCGCCAAAATGCGGAGCAGGGTACTTTTGCCACTGCCACTCCGCCCCAATAATGCCACCACCTCATCTTCGTTGATTTGCACACTGATATCTTGTAAGACGGTGAATGTCCCATTGCCCTCTGGCAGAGGGAAAAATTTGCTGATATTTTGCCCAACAATGAGGGCGTTTTTTACATTGACTGCCATTGTTCTCTCTCCTCATCATCCAAAATGCACATTAACCCAATTTGAAACGGCGCTCGGCAATTTCATATAACCTGCGCCAGAATAGGCGATTTAACCCAACAACGAAAAAGCACATCATCCCCACACCCAATACAATGCGATGCCAATCGCCAACGGCTGTCACACGGGCAATATATGCGCCCAATCCATAGGCTTCGAGGGTTTTATCGCCCCAACTGACCAATTCGGCAACGATGCTGGCATTCCATGCGCCACCGGTTGCTGTGATGCCACCTGTCACCCATGCCCCAAAGATGCCGGGGATGATCAGTTCACGCCATCTTTGCCACCCCTTCACGCCGAAATTACGGGTCATCTCGCGCAAATCAGAGGGGATGCTCATCGCCCCTGCGATGGTGTTGAATAAGATGTACCATTGCGCCCCCAATGACATCAACACAATGCCCCCAAAGTTGATGTCGATATTGTGCTGAATGAAAAACAACGTGACGAATGGGAACAAGAAATTGGCAGGGAATGATGCCAAGAACGTGACGAACGGTTGCACAAATTGCGACAAGCGTGGATTAAAGCCAATGGCAACACCAATTGGCACCCAAATCAGTGTGCTGACGATGAGCAAAATGACCACCCGCGTGAAGGTCGCCAAGCCCATCAAAAATGTTTGTAACACTTCATCCAACCCGACATCACTCAAGATAAAATTGATGGCTAAGAT
>PGTJ01000183.1 GCA_002794515.1 Phototrophicales bacterium | reverse complement strand
CGATGAAGTCGAGGTTGCCCTCGCACCGCGCGCCAAAGGATTATCGGGCTGGCTGGTGAAAAAATTCATCTTAAACGACAAACAGTTGTATCATGTTGGGGTGTATTTTGGCTCACTAGAGGCGATTTTGCCCAATATCACCCTCAATATGGTCAAGCATGTCCTCGAAAATATCGCCTTTTATGCCCCAAAACCCATCCCCTATGTGGGACCCGATAATATCGTACGCCTGAGCGAGATATAATGTGTGCAAACGCGATGTGGTCATCAAATTGATATGCCTGTTCATCTTGGGCGCATGTGGCGCACCACCTTCTGATGCTACCCCAACACCCACGCTCATCAACCTGATGCTCATCACACCAACGTCACCCCCACCCACCCCATATATGGCGGTGAATGCCAGATTATTAGCGAATGCCGAACAAGCCGAAGCACCCGCTATAGCATGGGTAGATGATGCGCTCTTGGTGACGTGGATTGGCACAGATGATTTGGATGTGCGTCATTTTGGGCAATGGCGCTTTGGAGATGAGTGGCAACCGCCACAGGTGTTATCGCTATTGACCAACCGTCCGTATCAACAAAATTTGGTCGTCACCAGCGACAAAATTATCTATCTGATGTGGCTCGATGCCTTGCCCAATTTTCCAGAACCGCAACGGGTATGGTATGCGCCCATTAGCGAAAATTATACCATCAACCCCGGTGCGCTCTCGCTGACCACACAAGAAGCGTGGGATTACACGGCGATTGGCGCATCCAACGGCGGAATATGGGTGGTGTGGCAAGGTGGCTTGCGCTCTGAACCCACTTTATATAGCCAATTCATCGACTCGCTCGGCAGACCGCGTTTTTCTAATCCCATTATCGAAAATGCCCATCAGCCCACGCTGATAGCCGATGTTAAAGGATTAAAATGGTTATTTTGGTTATCAGATAATCAATTATGGCGAGGGCGTTTTGGTGATGACGGCACATTGACCGACAACCTCGCACTGACCGACTCGGTGATGCTCGGTCGGGGCGAATTCATCGAAGATTTTCGGGTGGGAATCGCAGGGGATGCGGCATTCGCCTTTTGGCAGGTGAATCGGCGGGATGGGCAAATCATCAGTTACTGGGCATATGGCGGGTTAGACGGCATGAATTGGACATCACCACAACCTCATAACACCACATGGTTCATCCCGAATCAATTATCCAGCACGACCATGACGGCAATCGGCGTGGCACAGAGCGAAACATATGATTTGCGGATATATCAATGGCTGGGCAGTTATTGGTGGGCAGAAAGCACTGGGGTACGCATTCCATCACAATTACTGCGCCCACCAACATGGTTGTATCGAGGTACAGATGATTTGATACTCGGTTGGGCGCAACCGAGGGGGGAATTTGCCGATTTATGGTTGTGGATGGGCGAGTAGGCTGGCTGGGAAAATATCTTTTACGGGGAGTTTGAATTGTGGCAACACATCCTCACCATCAAACGAGTCGTTCAGCGTCAGTTTTTGCGAGATTAACCGACCATCTTCATCCATACGATACACATCAGCAACACGTTCATCCGGATAAATCACCCAAACCAGTCGTGTACCACTTTGCAAATATAACTCGATTTTATTCAACATTTGGCGTGGGCGGTTGCTGGGTGAGACGACTTCAACGGCTAAATCTGGGGGTATCATCATTTTTTCTGGAAATGTTTTCTGGCGCTCATGCGATATAAATGAAGCATCTGGAATCACTTCGGTATCATCGAACAACACATAACTGATCGAATCGGGAAATGTAAAACCAATCGGATGTGATTTGAGATAATCTAAAATAGCGGCATAAATCACCCCACTGATATGGGCATGAATTGGGCTTGGCGCAGGCATTTGAATGGCAGTCCCCCGAATCAATTCATAAATTTTATCACCGTTTTCGGGCAAATTGACGAACTCGGCAAATTGTTGAATGGTCATGTGTGTGGTGGTAACTGGGTTAATCATCATCACCTCATTTATTTATATGCTCTATTTTAACATACATTTTGGCATAACATCCCAACGATGATTTGACCAAAATAAGATTTTATGGTACAGTATGAGTGTATTTATCCCACAAAATCCACAACATTTTTCAATGTCTATCTCTAGTTGAAAAACCTATCCAAGCTATGTGTTTTGACACATCATGGATTTCTCCACATCTATCTATATCAATACCCTTTGTTATCACTTCTCGAAAGGAGTTCTGCGGCGATTATTCTCGTTGCACACGTAAGTCATGGATATATCAATCGCAACATTAGAAGATAAAACCCTCGAAGAATTGCGTCAGTTGGCGCGTGAAAGTAATGCCATACCCCGTTATAGCCGAATGAAAAAACAAGATTTAATCATCGAATTGCTGCGTGTGGATGCAGAGCGACGAGGATTAAAATTGCGTGGTGGCATTTTAGAAGTCATGGAAGACGGCATTGGCTTTTTGCGAGCAGAAAAATATTTGCCCGGACCCAATGATGTGTATGTCAGCCAAGCGCAAATTAAGCGATTTAACCTCCGCACGGGCGATATGGTCATCGGTCAGGTACGTCCACCCAAAGATAACGAGAAATATTTTGGCTTGTTACGAGTGGATGCGGTGAACGGCTTAAATCCAGAAGAAGTGCGTAGCCGTGTCAATTTTGAAGATTTAACCCCCATCTTCCCCCTAGAACGCTTCGACCTCGAAACCAGCCCGCGTGTGTTATCTACCCGTTTACTCAACCTGATCGCCCCCATTGGACGCGGACAACGCGGTCTGATTGTATCGCCCCCCAAAGCGGGCAAAACCACCGTCCTCAAAGATATTGCCAACGCCATCAGCTTCAATTATCCCGATGTTCATCTGATGATCGCCCTCATCGGCGAACGCCCCGAAGAAGTCACCGACATGGACAGATCTGTCGATGCCGAAGTCATCGCCAGCACATTTGATGACCCCGTACAAAGTCATGTGCGCGTGGCAGAAATGGCGCTCGAACGCGCCAAACGCTTGGTCGAACTGGGGAGACATGTGGTGTTGTTGCTCGATAGCATCACCCGTTTGGCACGCGCCTATAACTTGGTCGTCCCTACCAGTGGGCGCACCTTATCGGGCGGTCTCGACCCATTGGCGATTCACCCGCCCAAGCGGATTTTTGGCGCGGCACGCAATGTCGAAGAAGGGGGTAGCCTGACGATCATCGCCACTTGCTTGGTCAATACGGGCAGTAAAATGGACGATGTGATTTACGAAGAATTTAAGGGGACGGGCAATATGGAATTGCACCTGAACCGCAAATTACAAGAACGGCGCATCTTCCCTGCCTTTGATGTCGAACAATCCTCGACCCGCCGTGAAGAATTGTTGCTCGGTCCCGATGTCTTGCAACGGGTGTACACATTACGGCGCATGTGGGCGCATTTGGCAGAAGATGAATCGGGGACGGGCATCATCAGCGCCACCGAACAACTGCTGAGCAACTTCCGCCAATACGAGACAAATGAAGAATTCTTGAATTCGCTTCCTGGTGGTGGCAACGGACGCTATTAAATCTAGTCCCTACACCCGCATCAAAATCTTTGCTATACTACGCGCAAATCGTTTATCTCAAAGAGGCATAAAAACAAACACATGATTGATGTAAATCAACTTCGCAAAGGCACGATTTATTTAGAAGACAACAACTTGCTCCGCGTGTTGGATTATACCCATAACAAAACGGGGCGCGGTGGCGCGACCATCCGTGTGGTGGTGCGGAATCTCCGCACAGGGGCAACATTCGAGCGCACCTATCCATCGGGCAACCGTGTCGAGGATGTGCGCCTCGAATCATCCGAAGTGGAATATCTGTATGATGATGGCGAATTTTTGACCTTCATGGATCAAGAAACATACGACCAACCCCAATTGCGTCGTGATATTTTTGGTGATGACACCCTCTACCTCAAAGAAGGCATGAAGCTCAAATTGGTGCGCTATCAAAATGAAATTATCGATTATGAATTGCCCACCAGCGTGGATATGCTCGTCACCGAATCGGAAATGGCGGTGGCGGGCGATACCGCCAATAGCCCGTCTAAGAAAGTCACCACCGAGACTGGTTTAGTCGTGCAAGTGCCTTTATTCGTCAAAGAAGGCGATACAATCCGCATCAAGACCGAAGACGGCAGTTACATGACCCGCGTGTAATGTCAACCATCATCTTCATGAGGGGCATCATGGGCGATGTCCTTCATCCCTCTTTCCTATGCAAACTGGCTAAAGCCGATAAGAATCCTCTCATTTCCTCTCAGATTTTGCGGTTATTTAATCAAACGTTCAATTATTTACGCAACAAAAATCGAAAAACCGCGTACAATAGATGTAAGGAGTAAAGGAGACGTGTGATGACACAATTACCCAAATTACCACTCGACCTATCACAAATATTGCAAAAAGTGTTAAGTTTGGTTGGGTTGGCAAAAGCGCCCGAAACGGATAATCGCATTCAAGAGATGCGGATAGTAGACGGCGACAACGAAAATCATTATTTCACCTTCACCAAAGAGGGTGAACTAATTGATATAGATGATGATATGATGATGGCATTAGAGCAACAGATTCGGGCAGATTACATCAAGAGTTTCACCGAATCCACATCGAATTGAGGAAAGCGCCATGACCTATCATCCCCCTACCCCGCCAAAAATCCGACGTGGTTATTTGCGTTGGTTATTATTGCTCTTCAATGCGGGCATCTTGGCGGGGATCTGTTTTGCTTATCCCGCATTATCACAATCTGCGCCCCACTTATCGGGCAATACGGCGCGACTCGTATTGATGCTGTGGGGCATTGCCTTGATGGTGCATTTGGGTTTCGTCTTGTTTTTAGAGGTGAGCGAGGGACTTTTTATCGCTCGCAAGCAACGCATCTATCAACACAGGCTGGCAGAATATAACCGCCAACGCATCAAAAATCGCTTGAACTCATAACCAAAATGGGGCATCGCCCTCTTGGGCATGAAATGTGCCACCTTTGCGTAACCAATATGCCAGTTGGGTCGCCTTCCAAATGGTGACGGGCAGGCTTGGCAATCCAACCGTGCCATATGCCAATAAACTCCAGACCAATATCCCGCGCAAGGCATCTTCTATGGGCAACGCGCCTGCCCCCACATCCACCGTCCGCACATACAACGGCTGTGGGGTGATATTTTCGGCGGGGATATTGGCAACCAGCAAGGCTTCATGTGGATTCAGTTTGAAAGCGCTCCCCCATTGGGGTTTGATAACCGACCCTTTTTCGCCCAACGCATATAAACGCGGTGTGCCTGTGCGTAAAATTTCCACTGGATAGAATTGTGCTTTAATCGCCATTCCCCATCCGCGCAAGGCTTGGAGCAAATCATCCGCCAATGCGCCATCATGATGCACCACCACCCGTTTTTCTTTGAAATCACGTTGGGGCAACAAATCACGCATCAGCACATATGGCACTTGTGGTGTGTCTTGTATTAACTGACGGGTGACATAACGCACAAATTCACCATCTGCCTTATAAATGCGGGCAATAGCCGTCAGGCAGGTTTGTGACTGTTTGGG
>PGTJ01000685.1 GCA_002794515.1 Phototrophicales bacterium | reverse complement strand
GAAGGCGATACCACTGCCAACGACCACCTGCACGGCGTTATCGCCCACTTGATTTTCTAATTCGTGGATGAGCATCGCCGCGCCTGTATCTAGGGGGATAACTTGGATATTATTCTCGGCAAAATAGGCTTTGAGCTGTGGTGTGACCATGCCCGCATCCCACGGTCCCCAATTGATGCTGACAATTTTGAGGTGTGGATAACGTTTTTGATAGAGGTAGGCAGTCTTGTTCAAAATTTCGTTGGCGATGGCGTAATCGGTCTGTCCGACATTGCCAAAAAATCCTGCCACAGAAGAAAACAAGACCAGATGCTGTAATTGCTGGGGTGGGATGGCTTCGAGCAAATTTTTGAGACCATCGACTTTCGCCGAATAGACGGTTTCAAAATCTTTTTGTGTCTTATTTTCGATGAGTTTATCGGCAAGGTTGCCCGCGCCATGAATAATCCCCGTCACCCGACCCAATTTTGCCGATGCGGTCGCCACACCTGCTTGGATGGCTTGGGCGTTGGTGATGTCGGCGCTGATATATTCTGCCTGCCCGCCTTTTTGGGCGATACGTGCCAACGTCTCGCGGATTT
>PGTJ01000664.1 GCA_002794515.1 Phototrophicales bacterium | reverse complement strand
GCGAGGTCGTCATCTTTGAATAATCCCGACAGGGCGCGATTATCCACATAGACCACACCAAACACCCGTCCACGCGCCCGCAATGGGGTTGCCATGATGCTCCGTAATGATTGCGCCACGATACTGGCTTGACCAGCAAAACGCGGGTCTTCAGTGGCGTTGGTGGTCAGGATGGGTTTGCCACTATCAATCACAGTGTTACAAATGGTGCGACTGTACCGAAAATCGCCACTATCCAGATTTTGCTGATCGAAGTTGCGGGCAACACGCACTTCTAAGCCACCATCATCATCGCGCAACATCAAAAATCCACGTTCTGCACCTGTGAGTTGGATGATCGCGTCCATCACCTGATCGAGTACGATTTGTAAATCGAGCGATGACCCCAACATCCGACTGACGTTATACAACGCCTCGAATTTCGCACTTTGTGATTGATGGGCTTGTGCCTCGCCAACACGCACGAGCAGATTATCGAGTTTATCGAGTTGTTTATTGAAAAATGTCTCATCTACGCGCCCCGCTTTGAGTTGGTTACGCAGGAGATTGATGTTATTTCGCATATTGGCAATTTCGATTTCGGTGATGCGACTGTTATTCTGAGTCATGTGTTGTCCTATAAACACTTTGGTAATAATGG
>PGTJ01000710.1 GCA_002794515.1 Phototrophicales bacterium | reverse complement strand
TTTCGAGGGCGTGCAAGTTGCCGTGAACATCCGAAAATACAGCCAGTTTCATCTGTCAAAAAATCCTTTCTCTTGGGATGTGCCTATTGTGGCATATTTGCCTTGTAGATGCAAAACCCCCAATGATTAGGTGTATCAACAATCATCCCCACCCATATAATGTGCTATATGTATTGTAATATTTGTGTATATGAGGTGAAAATTATGTTACGAGTGAGATGCGACCGCGCCGATTGCGGTGCCGATGAATTGCGAATTGCCGAGCGCAATGGTGTCGAAATTGATTATTGTGTTGTGTGTCGGGGGGTTTGGTTGGATAGGGGCGAATTAGATAAAATCATCGAACGCTCCACGCAACCGAATATCGGTGGATTGAATATGCCACAACAACCTACACACTATCAACAAACCACGCCACCACCACAAAAACGCTACGATTATGATGACGATGATGATGATTATCGTCACCGCGATGGTGATTATCATAAAAAGAAGCGCAAATCGTGGTTGGGCGAATTATTC
>PGTJ01000713.1 GCA_002794515.1 Phototrophicales bacterium | reverse complement strand
CTTTTTCTCTGACCGCCCGTTCAAATCCCTGCATGATATAGCCGATATTATTCAGCAAATCGCGCCCTTCGCTAATGGCTGGAATGTTCAGCGACCATATCGGCTGTAACGACACTGGCACATCATTTTTATCGGGCAATTGCGCCCCTTGTATTAAAATCGGCGCGATGGGGATGTTGTGCTTGAGCGCCTCTTCTAATTCCATCCGCACATAATCGGGTTCGCCTTTGGACTCTTTCTCTTTAAGCAATTTCAGCCAGTTTTTACCAATTATCATCACCAGCACATCCGAAGCGCGCACACGATCTTTGATGAATTCGGCAAAATCGGCAAAGGGCGGTATGGTATCAAAATCCATGAACACATTATCTTGTCCATACCGAAACATAAAATGCGTGCGGAGCAATTCAACAAACACCTTGTCATCGGCACGCCGATAATTCACAAAAAGGGTCAGGCTCTCTTCTTCGGGCATTTTGACATTACTTATCAATTCAAATAGGCTACAAT
>PGTJ01000793.1 GCA_002794515.1 Phototrophicales bacterium | reverse complement strand
CCCGATGACCACACAACTGGCATCATCATCGCATGGCTAAATGAGCAAGGCAAGGTGGAATGATCATGCCCCGTTTATTCATCGCTATACACCTGCCACAAGCGGTCAAATCGGAGTTATCTCGGCTCAAGATGAACATACCCACTGCCAGATGGTCAGATGAGCGCCAATTTCACCTCACATTACGTTTTTTGGGGGATATTGCCGATAATCAAGTTGGCACAATAGAAAATGCGCTATCGAGCATTATCATGTCGCCATTTGAGATGTCGCTGAAGGGTGTGGGATGTTTTCCTGCCAATATCAATAAGCCCACAAGGATATTATGGGCGGGGTTATCTGTACCACAAGTGTTATTCGATTT
>PGTJ01000497.1 GCA_002794515.1 Phototrophicales bacterium | reverse complement strand
TAATTCGAGTCGCAATGTTTCTTCACCTAGCGCCAACGGCAATGCCACCGCACCCACCACCAACGCCCCTGCCCATGCACCGCGTCCCGCTTCATCTAATCCGACAATGTGCTTATATTGTGCATATTTGCCCCATTCGAGGGTCAATTCGGCAGTTTTGGGTTCACGCTTTTTGCTCATGATATAACCCCTGTTTCCAATTACGACGGACTTTGAGCGTCTCCATCACCATCTTGATCGAATCGCCCAAAGGCTTAATTTTTGATTGTGCTTTATAGTACCATGTAATCGGCACTTCGATGATGCGATACCCGCGTTTTTGGGCGATGAATAACAATTCCACATCAAACGCCCAACCATTGATGGTCTGATACGGAAAAATATCGCGGGCGACCTCGCGCTTAAAGCACTTAAATCCACATTGGGTGTCGTTTAAGCCACGCACGGCTAATACTTTGACAATAAAATTGAACACCCGCCCCATGATATGGCGCATTTCGGGTTCACCGATGCGTTTTGCGCCTTTTGCCTCTCTGGAGGCGATGGCAATATCATAATCGGTATTTTGTGGTGGCAAAAATTTGACCACCTCCTCAATCGGCATGGATAAATCGGCATCACAGATGAATAAATAATCGCCATTGGCAATGGTCATGCCCGCCCGCACCGCCGCCCCTTTGCCTTGTATCGTCTCGGTGATGACACGGATGTAATCATGTTCCCGTGCGGCGTGTTGCGCGATGCTCAATGTGTCATCGGTGCTATTGTTATTGACGATGATGACCTCAATCGGGTACGGTTGTGATGCCACAAATGCCGTAATTTGCTTGAGACTATTGGGAAGCCGATCTGGCGCGGCTTCGTTATAAGCTGGAATCACGATAGAGAGTAATGGGGTGTGCGAGTCCAAGTTATCATTTCTCCAATTTTGTGAGTATCGCTTCGAGCGCGTCTATGGATATAACCCGACTGTTTTGGATAGCGATACGCTTTTTTCGCCATTTGGGGAGGGCAACAATCCCCGTTAACATGCCACGCAATTTCGCCCGTGATGCCTTTCCGCGCCATGCACGAATCGCATCCCATGCTTTGCGCCATTGTTGTTTGATGATCGCCCCACGATATTTACGCCATAAGGCTTTGGGATAATTTTTATACAAGACGAAAATGCTGTTGCGACCATCATAAAAACTGGCGGTGACACCACCACCTGTTGCCGACAAATGATGGTACACGATAGCGCGGGGTGTGTAAAGGCACTGCCAACCTGCCAATTGCGCCCGCCAGCCTAAATCGACATCTTCTAGGGAGAAGAAATAATCATCATCCAACAGACCAATTTGGTCGAGCATCGCCCGCCGATACGCAGATGACCCACCGCACGCGCTGAATACCAATTCTTCGTGGTCATATTGCCCTTCATCTTTTTCCCATACGCCACGATTACCCGCCCGACCATCAACGGTGAAATAATCACCTGTGGTATGGATATGGTCGCGCTTATCGAAC
>PGTJ01000074.1 GCA_002794515.1 Phototrophicales bacterium | reverse complement strand
GAATATCTCGATTGATGTTATAATGAAAATATATGTCTTTTCAAAAAAGGTAGATGTCACATTATGGCACACATATTTTTATCGTATTTAGAGGAAGATGCGCCTTTTGCTTATAGCACCCAAAAAGAGTTGGAAAAAGCAGGTTTCGAGGTGTGGATAGACCCTGCCAGAGCGGGTTATATGGATGAGATTTGGCATCATGGGATTGACAATGCCATTGGCGCATCGTTTGTGATGATACTCATCCTCACACCCGACTCGTTGCAATCGGCACAGGTGACATATGAATGGTCATTTGCGTTGGGCATTGGCGTGCCTGTCATACCAGTGTTGTTCAAAGAGGCGCAAATCCCCCGACGTTTGTTGGTCTTGAAATGCCTCGATTTCACCCAAAACCGTGCATGGGATGATTTAATCGAATTGGTTAAAGAAGCCCAAGCCAATTATAACCCCGATACCATCCGTATCTCGCAAGAGATGAAGACTATTGTGGATGTACCAAATGTCCAAGAACACCGCCTGATTATCGATAGCGGAGCGGGTCGTGTGGCTTATGCCATGGAGAACTCGGTCATCACCATCGGGCGTGATACCACTAACAACATTGTATTGGACATGCCCGATATTAGCCGTCATCATGTGCGCCTTGTGCATACATTAGATGGCTTTACGGTTGAAGATTTAGGCTCGAAAAATGGCACATTCTTGAATGATGAACCATTAAAGCGCGTCAAACTTATCGCATCGGGCGATGTGATTCGACTGGGCGAAAAATTGACTATTCGGTATGAGGTTACATCTAAACCAAATTAAAACGCTTGTAAAAGATATTTTGCAATGTCAAGAATATAAACTGGTGTATTATCGTTATTATGGTGTGTATTCTTTAATTATCATCATTCAAAAATCATCCGAAACACACCCATATACAAGCGAAGGATTGATATAATGTCCGATACAAACACCCTAAAACCGCTGGTCTTATTTATCGAAGATGCCGATTATTTGGCAGAATTGGGGTCACACATTTTGGAGCGCATTGGCATTGATGTGATTATTTGTCTGTCAGCTGAATACGCCATCTCATTCATGGAGCAAAATCGCTTGCCAGATCTGATTATCCTTGATATTGGGATGCCCGGTATGTCGGGATGGGAATTTTTAGACATCATCAAAAAATATCAGGAAACCAAAACCATCCCCATTGTGGTGACAACCGCCTATGGCGATGCCACCAACCGCCTGATTGGGCGCTTGCGTGATGTTGACCGTTATATCATCAAGCCTTATAAACCCGAAGAGCTACAAATGGTCGTGCGCCAAATTTTGAATATGTAACCTGCTTAGCGAAGGATGTGACCTGTCCTTCGCTCAATTTTAACGCTTGTTAAAATTGTGTCATAGCATCCTTAAATTTATCGTTATCACCCCTGTATATCTCATGTTTCTATGATGAAAAGCCTATTTTCATGTGCCGTTCATCACAATCTTGACCTCATTCGTAGATTTACCCCTGTGTCTATGTCAAAATAAAATTGCTAACCCACACAACCATGTCCTTTTGGCGAAGAGATACATGGTTCGTATTGGTTAGCAATTGTGTAGATAACTCGAATCTTAACACAGATTCGCAAATTTACGA
This sequence comes from Phototrophicales bacterium, assembly GCA_002794515.1. Classification (GTDB taxonomy): domain Bacteria; phylum Chloroflexota; class Anaerolineae; order Aggregatilineales; family Phototrophicaceae. The sequence goes on along the minus strand of PGTJ01000074.1, from coordinate 8,182 downwards.
AAGGATTATCAATGCGTCGTTTGTCTGCATTCTTTTTGTTGTCACTTTTACTGGTGATATTCAACATCGCTGTTCTGCCCGCCACCGCTCAAAATCGTGGTGTGGTCAATGTGTATTCGACCCGTCATTACGGACCCACAGAAGCCCCATTCACCGCCTTCACCGAAGCCACAGGCATCGAAGTCCGTGTATCGCAAGGCTCGAATCAAGCCCTGTTAGATCGTTTGCGTGCCGAAGGCAATCGCACGGTTGCCGATGTATTCATGACCATTGACGCGGGTACATTGGGCATTGCCGCCGATGAAGGCTTGTTGCAACCGATTGTTTCGGATGTCTTGACTGCTAATATCCCCGAAGCCTTCCGCGATGCCGATATGCGCTGGGTGGGTCTGAGCGCCCGTGTGCGTGGCATTGTGTATAACCCTGCTGTGGTCGATGTGGGCGAATTGTCGACATACGAAGCCCTCGCCGATGAAAAATGGGCGGGTCGCCTGTGTATGCGTCCAGGATCGCATATTTACACCATCAGCTTGGTCAGTAGCCTGATTTATCATCTCGGTGAAGAACAGGCAGAAGCTGTTGTCGCGGGTTGGGTGGCGAATAACCCCATTTATATTGATAGCGATACGCGCATTATCGAATCGGTATTGGCGGGGCAATGCGATTTAGGTGTGGTGAATCATTATTATTTGGCACGCCTCATCAACAGCGATAGCCAATATCCGCTCAAATTCTTCTTCCCAAATCAGGGTGAAGACGAGCGTGGCGCGTTCTTCAACCTCTCTGGCGCAGGCATCACCAGCGCGGCATTGAATTATGATAACGCTGTGTTGTTCTTGGAATTTTTGAGCAGTTTAGAAGTTCAAAATCCCAGTGACATCAGCTTCCCCACCACCAACTTTGAATTCCCCGTCAATCCTGAAGCCGAAGCCCATCCCATTTTACAAGGATTTGGTGAATTCAAATTAGATGAGACGTATCCCACCACCGAATACAAAGATTACCAACAAGCCGCACTCGATTTGTTAGAACGAGTCGGCTATGGCATGACCGAATAAACACCATTCATATATAGTGGACGGGTATATCATCCCGTCCATGTTGATTTATAGGAAACCCGCCATGAGCAGTATTTCTTTCACCAAACCTTATTTTGCACTCAGCGTTCCAACCATCCCGCGTTGGAAATCGTTGATTCTACCGTTGTTGATTGCGCTCCTCATTGTATTGCCCCTTATCGGCTTGGTGGTCAATATTTTTAATCCCACCATCGCCTTATGGCAAAAATTATGGGCGACGACACTGCCCACCATGCTCATCAATACCTTCGTGTTGATGGCGGGTGTTGGCATAGGGACGCTCATCATCGGCGTGGGATTTGCCTGGCTTGTGACCGCCTATCAATTTTGGGGACGGGCGTGGTTTGAACGGTTACTGCTCTTGCCATTGGCGTTACCTGCCTATGTCATGGGATTTGTGTTCATGGCGACTTTCGATTATGCCGGACCCATCTACACCCAATGGCGGGCATGGTTTGGCAAAGACGCATGGTTTCCAGAAATTCGTTCGGCATTTGGGGCGATACTCGTCTTGACATTGGTCTTGTATCCATATGTATATTTATTGGCGCGTGCCGCCTTTCGGGAACAAGCCGCCTTAACAGTAGAAGCGGCGCGGATGATGGGATATAGCCGTACACGGGCATTTTTGCGGTTGGTATTGCCATTGGCGCGACCGTCTATCGTGGCGGGTGTGATGTTAGCCATGATGGAAGCCATGACCGATTATGGCACTGTGCGCTTTTTTGGATATTCCACGCTCAGCGAAGGCATTGTGCGCGTGTGGGAATTGCGCTATGACCGCCAAACAGCCACCGAACTGGCGGCGTTATTATTCTTTGTGGCGTTGGCGTTCATCGCCCTAGAGCGTTTATTGCGTGGACGCGCCCGCTACTATCAACAGGGTGGGCATGGGCGTGTTTTGCCCCGTGTGCCATTAAAAGGATGGGGCAACTTGTTCGCCAGTGGGGCATGTTGGTTGTTGTTGGCGATTGCTTTCATCTTGCCAGTAGCGCAATTGGTGGGGTGGGGCATCAGCGAGATGGATAAATCGACCATTGGCGCATGGCGCGATGTGTATGGCAATTATGTCGGCACGAGTTTATCGTTGGCGGGCATATCGGCGGGTGTCATCATCTTATTTGCATTGGTGGTGGCGCATGGTGTTCGTCGCACATCGTCCACGACCAAACGGCGCATTCCGCGCATCATCGCCCGTTTGGCGACATTGGGATATGCCATGCCAGGGGCGGTTGTGGCGGCTGGCGTGTTGTTATTCCTCTCTCCCATAGACCATGCCGTCACCGATTTCGCCGAGTCGTTAGGACGTACCGACCGCAGTTTGTTGCTCACAGGCACAATCACCATCTTGATTTATGCTTATTTGGTGCGGTATATGGCGGTTGGCTTCAATAGTATCGAATCTAGCCTCGAAAAAGTCACCCCAAATATGGAACACGCCGCCCGCACATTAGGCGCACGCACACGGCGGGTGCTATTCCGCGTGCATTTGCCACTGGTCAGCACGGGGGTGTTGGCTGGCGCGATTTTGGTCTTTGTAGATGTGATGAAAGAATTGCCCGTCACCTTATTGTTGCGCCCCTTCGGCACGGATACGCTGGCGCTATGGACATATTACCTCGCCGCCGAGTCATTTTGGCAAGCCGCCGCTATTCCCGCATTGACCATTTTGGTGGTAGGATTAATCCCTGTCTTTTTATTGATGAAATTAGGTGATCGTGGTAATGGTGCAATCCGCACTTAGGGTACAAGGATTAATCAAGCGATATGGCGCATTATATGCAGTTGATGATGTGTCATTTGAATTGGGCAGTGGCGACATTTTAGCCTTATTAGGCGCGAGCGGATGTGGCAAAACGACTACATTGCGCTTGATAGCGGGTTTAGAAACACCCGATGATGGCGAAATTTGGCTCGGTGAACGGCGTGTATCGGGCGGGGGTGATTGGATTCAGCCCGAAAATCGGCGTGTGGGCATGGTATTTCAGGATTATGCCTTGTTTCCACATTTGAATGTATCTGCCAATATCGCTTTTGGTCTTCGGCAATATCATGGCGATAAACAAGCCCGTGTGGCAGAGATGTTGCGCGTGGTGGGCTTAGAGGGTATGGAAAAGCGGATGCCGCATCAGTTATCGGGTGGTCAGCAACAACGGGTGGCATTAGCCCGTGCGCTCGCGCCACAACCCAGTATTTTGCTCTTGGATGAGCCATTTTCTAATCTCGATGCCGCCTTACGCGCCCAAGTACGGGCAGAAGTGCGCGCCATTTTGCGCGAGGCGAATGTCACCAGCATTTTCGTCACCCATGACCAAGAAGAAGCACTCAGTCTTGCCGATAAGGTGGCGATGATGCGCGAAGGGCGTATTTTGCAATTTGGCACACCGCATGAAATTTATAGCCGTCCCGCAAACCGTGATGTGGCGCAATTTGTTGGTGAAGCCAATTTTGTCCCTGCCGTTGCACGGGGCATGACGGCACAATCGGCATTAGGGGATATCGCCTTGTTACAAGAGGCGCATGGCGCAGTGTCTCTGCTCATCCGACCAGAAGCGATACACATCGCTCCACATGGGACACCTGCCCGCGTGGTATGGTCTGAATTTTATGGACATGACCAACGACTCGGTGTGATACTCGAAGATGGCACATCGCTGGTTATCCGCATCGACTCGCATACCGTATATGTACAAGATGCGGTTATTGGCTTGCATGTGCCATATGCGGTATGGGCGTATCCCGATTAATCATTGACCAGCACCATCCGATACCGCGCTTTGTTATCGCGTACTTTTTGAAGGGCTTCATTCACCTTGTGCATGGGCATGGTCTCGGTTTGTGCCACCACACCATGATGTGCCGCAAATGCCAGCATCTCGGTCATGGTGGCACGACTGCCGATAGACCCGCCCCGTATCGATTTTTGCCCGCTAATTAATGCCCCTGCGGGTATCATCATATCATCGGGGATTGCGCCCACGATGCACAGTTGCCCGTTGGGACGTAATAGACGCAGATATGCCCGCCAATCTAAATTCACATTCACCGTACACAAGATAAAATCTAACGAATTACGTCCCGCTCTGAGCTGGTCGTTATCTTTGCTATGGATAAACCGCGTTGCACCAAACGACTTGGCTTCTGCCTCTTTATCGGGAGATGTGGAGAATGCTGTCACCTCACATCCCATTTTATGGGCGAATTGTATGCCCAAATGCCCTAATCCACCAATGCCAATCACACCCACACGGTCAGACGAGCGCACACCGAATGTCGCCAATGGTGAATACACGGTGATGCCCGCACAGAGCAACGGCGCGGCATTCTCCGATGTCAATTTTTCGGGGATGGGGAAGGCATAGCGGCTATCGGTGCGGATGAAATCGGCAAAGCCACCAAAACGGTCTTGGCAGGTGGCGATCATATGTCGACACACATTCGTTTCGCCACGTACACACCACTCACAAGTCATACAACTGCCCGATTGCCACCCCACACCGACTCGCTCACCAATTTGCAAATGTGTGACCAATGCCCCGCGTTGGGTAACTGTGCCGATGATTTCATGCCCCGCCACATACGGAAAGTTATCTCCCCAATCACCATCGAGGATGTGAATATCGCTATGGCAAATGCCACAATGCGAGATTTTGATCTCCACATCATATTCGCCGAGTGGGGGTGGGTCATAAGCGAATGGTTCTAGTGGTTGATGTGCTTGATGTCCTGCATAAGCATGATAGGGCATGATTGATCTCCTTCATGAATGACTTTCCCATGTCATGTGCATCACCGTGCGCTTGCGCGTGAATCCATAATAATCGAGCCATGTATTGGTGAGCGCATCATCGACAGGATGTTCGAGCATAAGTGTGTTGTTGCCAAACCGCCGAATAATCGTCTGGAGCAAGGCTTGGGTGTTTTGTGCATGATTGTGTTCTGAGATAAGCAGGGTAAGTTTATTAGCACTGGTCAGGCTGGTTTCTATCCATGCGCTCGCCAAGAGCGATTGGTCATCATCGGCGCGGATTACCAATCGTTCTATCCCCCGAAAGTTGAGCCAATTCAGCCCTGTACGCCACCATGATTGTTTGAATAACGTTGGATGCAAGGGACGTAACCAGCCTAAACCGCCATTGGCACGCAAATGTTGTGCCAAAATCCATTCGTCATGCCATTCAGAACGGCGCGGATGACGGATATATACCCCCTCTATTCGCGCCGCATCGGGTAAGCGGGTGGATGGTGGACGTTTCCAATTGAGCCATGTGCGTTCTTCGACAAAGCCAAGCGATTGATAGAGGTGGATAGCGACCGCGTTATCGGCATCGACCTGCAAAATTGCCCGTTTGCCCTCTTTTTGTTGGATGAGTTCTATGCTGGCTCGCATTAATTGTTTGGCGATTCCACGCCCCTGAAAATCGGGATGCACGCCAACATTGGCGACAATCCATGTCTTGCCGAGTGATGGTGGATAATTGGCAGGGTAAATCGAGACATTACCCACCAATCGATCGCCGACCATCCAGACAAATCCCAAATGTACGCCTGCCGTTGCTTCGTTGAGATGCGATAGCATCCGCACACCCGCGCCCAAACGGCTCATGGCACGCATTTCGCGCAGGGCGGCGCGTCCACTGCTGTCCATCGTGCTAGAAAAGACCAATTCGATTAAATCTGCCAATTGCGCCAAATCGGTTTGCAGATTGATACGACGCATATAACCATGTGTGTGCAGAGTATCAATGGAACGTATCGAATTCACAAGATGACCTTTATCTGATTAAGTGTGCTTCAATTCTAATTCAAAACGCTTCAAATTGGCTATAATGTTGATAAGAAATTTTCACAATTTCCTCAATTTGCTATCAGATTCCAAGATTAAGTTCGCCATTCCAAAAAAATGTGGTACACTATTTTTTAGGAGAAAAGTCCCACAATTTTGTGATGATGTGCTTTTTTCCTCAAAATAGTACCTTAATAGTTGAGGGAAAAAGTACGGTTGTATGTCGTCATTCGTGGTTATTTATTCTCATGAGTCATTTATTTATCATTCGGAGAATAGGCTATGATGCTCCAAACATTGTTGCTATGGATACACCGTACTCTGGATGTGATAAATCCCTTCGATGGCGAGTCGCATTCAGGAGAAGAAGGGCAAGGGTTAGTCGAATATGCACTCATCCTTGTGTTGGTCAGCATGGCTACGTTGGCATTGTTGGTGATTTTTGGTCCAACATTAGCAAATCTTTTTAGAAACATCGTTACCACCATGCAAAATGTGAGTTAAGCTATTATCACCCCGTTTTTTTTATAAAAAAGCCCCCCTTATGGGGTTTTTTTATTTGATATACTTAGCCTATTGCCCTACGCTGGGGTGATGTATCTTGAACTTATGACGATTTTGGTTTAGAACTATACCCAATCATCATAAGGAGAATTTTTATGGGACGAGCAAATTACGGAAAAGTCGGTGGAAGTGGAAGGCGCTCTGGCGCGGCATTTCAATGGATTGTCATTGGAGGTGTATTGGGTTTTAGTTGCCCAACTATCATCGGCTTGACTTTACTGATTTTGGGTGTGGTGACGATTAACCCCAACCCAAACACAACCGCATCTATCAGCACCAACACACCACAAGTCGTTGTGACCGATGCGGTTGTCACAGGTCCTACGCCTGATATACAAGCGACTGTTAACGCAGGTGTTGCCATCGCCATTGAACAAACGCGCATGGCACAACCACAACCAACCCCGACCAACACATTAGGGGCGATGGTTGCCTTGCCTTCTCCCACATCACAACAACCCCTTCAACCGGTGACATCGGTCACAGACCAACCGTTGCCATCGCCCACCTCATCCACAGGGGATAATACCGTTGGTCAGCCAGTTGTGCCACAAAATAACACCCCGTTATCGACCCCGACCACCACTATCCCAGAGCCTTTAGCTGTGCTGGCTTCGACGATGGTTGTTGTCGAAGGTGGGACATTCAATATGGGGACAACCGCCCAAGAGGTGCGCCAAGCCGTTGAAGAATGTGTCACACGCGATGGCGCTCAATGCACGGTGCAGATGGGTGAAGATTCTGTGCCACCACATCCTGTCACGGTGAGTACGTTCCAAATCGAGACGACAGAAGTCACCTATCGGCAATATATCACCTTTTTGAATTATCTGGGTCCCAATAGCCATCGGCGTGGATGCTTGGGGCAACCGTGTTTGAATACCACATCCGAAGATGCCAATAGCTATGTGACATTTGATAGTCAAAATTACGAAGTGAGCACGGTATTTAACGAATTTCCCGTTGTCAATGTGACGTGGTATGGGGCATTGGCATATTGTCAGGCGTTGGGGCGCAGATTGCCCACCGAAGCCGAATGGGAACGCGCCGCCCGCGGTCCGGGCATCGATGGATTTATTTATCCTTGGGGCAACACATGGGATGGCGCACGCGCTCGTACCCGTAACACCGGTCAGATCGGCGCATTAGAGGTGCGGAGTTTCGCCTCTGGTGCGAGTCCCTTCGGCGTATTAAATATGGCGGGCAATGTGGCGGAATGGGTGAACGACTGGTACGGACCCAATTATTATAGCCTGCCAGAAGCCAGTGGTGTGAACCCACAAGGTCCTGCTATTGGCACAGATCGGGTTGTGCGCGGTGGCTCTTGGGATACGCGCCCCTTCTTTGTGCGGACAGTGCATCGTCAACATTTCCGTCCCGATGAAACCAGTCTCGATAGAGGATTTCGTTGTGCGGCAGATTATACGCCCATCACCAGCGCCCCTGTGACCAATACCAACAACACCGTTGGCTCGCCGAATGTCGGTCCACAATTGCCACCGACTAATCCGCCTGTGATTGGGCAACCGGGTTTGCCCACCCAAGCCCCTAATCCTACCGCCATCCCCGTTGCACCACCAGGTGGATGAGTAAGACTGCTGGTTATGCCGTTTTGCCTTGCCGATGGTGTTGTTCCATCGGCTCATTTATTTTTTATCGCCACGACTACTGGGATGCCAAACCATCAGCAATTTATAACCTTGTTTGCCTGAATGAATCAAGTCTTCGATGTTTTGTGGATTTTTCCCGATTT
>PGTJ01000585.1 GCA_002794515.1 Phototrophicales bacterium | reverse complement strand
TGATGATATAGTTCACGCCGAGGACGAGAATTTCTTCTAACCAATTCTCGTAGCGATGAATGAGGCTGTCATCATCCTCATTCAGGGTGATTTCAAAGGTACTGCTGAGTGGGGTTAGATTTTCGATTCGGGGTAGTGTGCTATTTTCTGAGGGGCTTTCGCGCCAGATACATGCCGAAACAATCATCACGCCACGCACCTCCTGACCCAACATATGAAATGAGATGAGCAATTTGGTGGTCAGGTCATCATTTTTGAGCGATAAACATATCCATGCTTTATACACATCCAGATTGGCATAATAGGTGTGATGTTTCGCCATCTCTATGATCTGGTAGCGATAATAATATGATTTGTCGCTTGTGCTATCGGCATGGAGAACCCTGACTTCTGGCGGGTTTAATAAATTCTGGAAGCCGATTTTCATATCTTGACTGGCTTGATTAAACCGTTCTAAACCCGCCTTGAATAAAGAATCGGTCCGTTGTCTGAGATGTGCCAATTCTGCCTCTTGGCGCGTCTTTTCTTTGTCTTTGAGGCGCTCAAACATCGCGCCCAATGAGGCTTGATAATTTTTAGTTGTATCTAACACCCCTTCAGATAAACTGAGACTTTGCATGAATGCCTGTTTTTGCGATTCGGCGAACAAATCAATCAACGGCTCTAAATCGCCGTCATCGGCTTTTTCGAGCGCCTCGATATAGCGCAAGCGCCCTTTTGCTTCATCGCCATTATTATAAATGGTCAACGGAAACCATTCGGCTCTCAAAAAGATGAGTGTGGCTAAATTTCGTGCTACCCGCCCGTTGCCATCTTGAAAGGGATGAATTTGTGTGAAGCGATGATGCAACCATGCCGCTTCGACTTCTGGGCTAACACCGTGTTTCATGTGTTGCAAATGCCAAGTGATGAGCATATCCATTTGTGATGCCACTTGTTCTGGGGGGCAATAGATATGAATTTTGCCATCGGGACGTTGGGGATTATTGGGGTGTTTTTTCC
>PGTJ01000721.1 GCA_002794515.1 Phototrophicales bacterium | reverse complement strand
CAACAACCCGCTCACATCGTAGCCCCATTCTTGTAATAAGATGACAATCCCCAAAGACATGATGAGCAGTTTTGCCCCCACGCGCAAAAAGGGCAAAACACGCTCTTCGATGGCGAAGCCTGTGATATTGGCGATGCGTAAGCTGGATGGGGCGATCACATCAATTAGTCGATAGATGAAGATCAATATCGATACAATCACCAGCAGGCGAGCGATGGTGAATGCAAGGTTATTGATGCCTACCGTTGTGGGGATGATTTGCACACTGATGCCAATGGCGAGGGCAATAGAGAATAACCGCATGGGCGCAATGAGCAAGTCGACCACTTGGTCATCACTTTCGTAACCACTGCGCCTACTCAATTGGCGTAAGGGGCGTAAAATGAGCCATGTCAAGATACGTCGCAATAAGATGATGAGCAAAATGGCGATGATAACAACCGTGACACGGGCGACCAGTTGATATAAGTCATCTGGAATTTGAGATAACATGTCATTAAT
>PGTJ01000782.1 GCA_002794515.1 Phototrophicales bacterium | reverse complement strand
CAACAAGATGAGCGAATTGGCGAAACCCAACAACATAAACCCGATAAATGTCCCGATTTGGCTGATGACCAAAATGGGCTTGCGACCGAATCGGTCAGATAAACCGCCTAATAGCGGACCGCCGATGAATTGCATGAGTGGATACGCCGCCGCTAATGCCCCGATGATGAACGGACTCGCCTCGAAGCGCACCGCATACAACGGCAATAACGGGATGATGATCGTCAGACCCAGCAAATCGACCAAAACGATGATAAAAATAGGAAATACCCGCTTAAAATCGAGCTTTTCTGGTGTTGTATTGTCTGTTGTCATAAATCCTTCTGTTTTGTTGATAAAGCCGATTTCGTATGTTTAACACATAGCTCTAACCATAGCATAAACAT
>PGTJ01000580.1 GCA_002794515.1 Phototrophicales bacterium | reverse complement strand
TTAGAACGCAATGGGGTGTTCGTCTTACAAGCAGACCGCACGGCACCCGATTTTTGTGCGCGTGCCGCCCAAGAAGCCAGCATCTTCGTGGAGATTAATTATCTAGCCCCCAATCTACCCATTGGCGAACGGCTATCGCCAGTTATTGGCACAACATTCATGGGCGATAGCACCATCAATAGCAATTTCGCGGTCGGATTTTTTGATACAGGCGCGGTGCGTCGTGCAGGTGTCATCCCCAATGGCACATCATTCACCGCAGTCGCCCGCAGTTATACTCAGTTCTCCAATATGATGCTCATCGAAGGCGATGGATTTATGCTATTCATCGATTATCAATTCTCCACCGTCACCGATGACCAATTCAAAGCATTACCCAACATCACCAGCATAGAATATAGCACAACGTGTACGGCAGATTGGTGTAATTAAATCGATAATCGGGGACGATGAACATCTATATGCCCATCGTCCCCTAAAGGGATGTCATGATATGTCGCAATTGACCAAACGTCTCGGATTAAGTCGGTATGATGCCGATATTGAATATAGGCAATCGATTCAGCATTACCTCAAACGGCAATTGACCGATGCGATTTTGGCGGTGGAACGGGCGATTGATTTATTGCCCAACAACGCCGAATATCTGGCGGCGCGTGGATTATATTATTTAGAAGATGGTGCAGAAAAAGAGGCAAAGCGCGATTTTGAGGCGGCATTGGCGATTTTCGATTATGAAGTGCTGGCGCATATCGGCTTGGGGATTATCGCCTATCGCAATAGCAAATGGGATGAGGCGCTGGAGCATTTTATCAAAGCCTATCGCGCCGACCCCAAACGGGCAGAGACGGCGTATTATCTGGCATTATGTTATCATCGCAAGTTGCAAAATAAACAGGCGTTAGATTATATGACCAAAGCCCTCGACTTGATGGAAAAATCGAATGACAAGCGCAAAGCCGATGCCCAGAAGTGGGTCAGACAATTAGAGAAAATGGTGAGCGACACATCATCC
>PGTJ01000849.1 GCA_002794515.1 Phototrophicales bacterium | reverse complement strand
CGATGCACATATTCATTGGCAATGGACGGCACGTTCATTGTATGAAGTGGATGTGTATGAAGTCCCCAATAAACAGGTTGCTGTTCAGCGCGTGGCGGAACGCATCGCCACATCCACCCCCAACGATTGGATTACGGGTCACGGTTGGACACAAGAATTTTGGGATGACAAACAATTCCCAACCGCCAGCGATTTAGACCCCATATCGCCGAATAATCCTGTATATCTGCGGGCAAAAAGT
>PGTJ01000848.1 GCA_002794515.1 Phototrophicales bacterium | reverse complement strand
CGATGCACATATTCATTGGCAATGGACGGCACGTTCATTGTATGAAGTGGATGTGTATGAAGTCCCCAATAAACAGGTTGCTGTTCAGCGCGTGGCGGAGCGCATCGCCACATCCTCCCCCAATGATTGGATTACGGGACATGGTTGGACACAAGAATTTTGGGATGACAAACAATTCCCAACCGCCAGCGATTTAGACCCCATATCGCCGAATAATCCTGTATATCTGCGGGCAAAAAGT
>PGTJ01000279.1 GCA_002794515.1 Phototrophicales bacterium | reverse complement strand
GGTGATGGGGGGCATTATCGTCACCGACCAAGTGCTGATGCACCAAGAACAATTGGCAGATGTGATGAAAGAGATGCGGACGATGGTCGAAGAACGCGAGGCGGAACGCAATGATGACAATGATGCGGTATTCCGTATGGCGGATTTTGTTTTGGCACAGACGCTCAAGAAATATGGCATGTTGGATAATCGGATATAAACCGGGCAGATATACACACCATCCCTAAGTATTCCGAATTTTCAAGTCATGGGACGATACATGCGTTTTACGTGTATCGTCCCTATTTCATTCAAATCGTGATTTCATGGCAATACACCTATTCCCAGCATGTGACAATGGCATCCAAGAATTGTATCCCCAGCATGTGCGCCACCGAAATGCGATGATGTCCATCTACCACATAATACGTATCTTTCACCAAAATCAGTTCAATCGGGGGCAGGTCGATGCCGTCTAGCATGGCAGTCGCCACCTTTACCCAGCGTGCCTCGATGTGATCACTGAGTGGATTGAAGTGGATGTCGAAATCGGCTGATTTATTCACGCTCCCGCCAATGCACCGAATATCCACAGTTTGTGCGCCCATATAATGTTGCCCCTTGCGTGATGCCTCGCTGATATTAGGGAGCGCATGATTTGCATTACGCCGTTTTGTGCCTGTACGCAGGGCGCGTTCAAACAGTTTTCGTGCTTGGAGATTAATGCTATCTGCACGCCCCATCCGATTTTTCAGTTGGTCATTGAGGTTATTTGAAAAGTACATGATGCGCTCCTTTCTTGAATTTGTGATGATTTATCTATACGATAGAGCTATATCATCTCAGGAGCGTCTCAAAAAGCGTCTCAGAAGTGTCACAAAGGTGATTTGTGATATATAATGGATGATATGGGTTCACAAAAGTTCATAGGCGTGAATAATCATGGCGCAATTGCACATTTCCCTACTCGGTACACCACAATTACAGTTGGATGCTGTTCCTATTGAATTGGAACGACGCAAAGCATTGGCGCTTTTTGTGTATCTTCTCGTCACCAAAGCCGTGTATAGCCGCGAAGCATTAGCCACATTTTTGTTTCCTGATGTCGATATCCGTCGGGGATTGGCTTATTTACGCAACACCCTCTGGACGATTAATAAAACACTGGGTGATACATGGCTCAGTGTAGAGCGCGATACCGTTCAAATCGTCCCACAAGCAGGGTTGTGGGTGGATGTATGGGCATTCGCCCAATATGAAGGGCAAGCCGATAACCTGCAGGCATTACAATCGGCGGTGGCGTTGTATCGGGATGATTTTTTGCGTGGATTTTCTTTGCCCGATAGCGACTTATTCGAGGAGTGGCAATTTTTTCAGGTGCAGAGTTTTCGGCAACGTTTATGTGATGTCCTCGAAAAACTGACTCGTGGGTATATTGGGCAAAATCGGTACGAAGAGGCAATACCCTACGCCCGCCGTTGGGTACTGATGGATAATCTGAACGAATCGGCACATCGCAATCTGATGCGCTTATACGATTGGACAGGGCAACGGAGCGCCGCCTTGCGCCAATACCAAACGTGTGCCGATTTATTGCGTGATCAATTGGGCATCGCCCCCGATGCAAAGACGCGCTCATTATTTCATGACATACAAGCCCGCCATACCACCAAACAAACGATGGAAGTCATGGCGCTCAACCTTACTACATCTAAGGGCATGATATTCAAAACCACACAAGATAACCTGCCCACACCTGCTACGCCTTTCATCAGCCGTGAACGGGATATTGCCGAGATCTTGCGCCTGCTCAAAGATGATACCTGTCGGTTATTGACGCTCATCGGGCAAGGCGGAATTGGCAAAACACGCTTGTCGATTCACATGGGCGAGATGTTGCGGGGCGAATTTGCCGATGGCGTGTATTTTGTCCCGCTCACACCTGTCACATCTGCCGAGTCGTTTTGGCGGGCAATCGCCGAGACATTGCGTTTCGATTGTATCGATGGCAATTTGCGAGCAGACATACACGATTATCTGCGTCAAAAAGAAATCCTGCTCATCCTCGATAATTTTGAGCAGTTGCTCGACCATGCCGAATTGGTCAGCGATATTCTCCATGCTTCACTCCGCACAAAAATCCTGATTACATCACGAGAGCGACTGAATTTGCGCCAAGAATGGATTTACGAGGTGGATGGTCTGGCATATCCAGCGGTCGATACATCATTTGCCGACATCGAGAAATATGGCGCAGTGGCATTATTTGTCCAATCTGCCAGGCAAACCCAACCCGATTTTGCCCTATCCCAAGCCAACGCGCCACATATCATTGATATTTGTCAATTGGTAGAAGGGATGCCATTGGGCATTGAATTGGCGGCGAGTTGGTTACAAATGCTCTCTGTCGAAGAAATTGCTCACGAAATTCAGAAATCATACGATTTTCTCAGTTCATCATTCCGCAATCTGCCACCACGCCATCGCAGTATGCGGGCGGTATTCGAGTCGTCATGGGAACGGCTAACCGCACAAGAAGCCCATACCATATGCCGATTAGCCATTTTTAGGGGTGGATTTGATCGCCCGGCGGCGCGTGCCGTAGCCGATGCCGAATTGCCCATTTTATTGGCGCTGGTCAATAAATCGCTCATCCGCCGTGTTCAAGATGGGCGTTATGATATGCACGAGTTATTGCGCCAATTTGCCGAAGAAAAATTGATGGCAGATGCACCTGCCTATCATACAGCACGCACACGCCATAGCGAATATTATGCTCAATACCTCGAATCGTTGAATATCGCCCTTAAGGGGGTCAATCAAGTTCAGACCTTGAACGCCATAGAACGTGATTCGGGCAATATTCACCTCGCATGGTCATGGGCATGTCGACAGGGATATATTCATGTCCTCAATCATCTGCTCCATACCCTATTGCTTTATGTGTTGATCCGTTCCCGCATTCATGAGGTGCGAGAATTGAGCGAGGAAGCACTCAAATATATCCCGTCCGATAATCCAGATACCCGATTGTTTCATCAGAAGATGCAGGTGTTATCTGCGCTCCTCAATTTTGATAGTAATCCTTATGACGTTGTGCCAGAACAGTTGAACGTGCTTATGGATTATTTTCGGCAATTGTCCGATTCGCCTGATTTAGGTGTGATTTTTGTGTTGTTACAAAACTTGTCGCATTATCCACTGGGCGATACCGCAGTCGGTGAATATTGGATAAAACGCGCTCAAACCATCTTCGATGCCACTGGCGATACCTTTGGTAAAATTATGGCGTTGCGTGGGTTGGGATGGGTGGTTCATGAACGCATTCAATATGCCGATTCAAAGCGCATTTTTCAGCAGGCGTACGACTTATCTCGCTTGCATCATGACACATGGAATGAGGGCGAAAATATTCGCTCGCTGGCAGAAGTCGCCTATACACTTGGGGAATACCCACTCGCTGAACAGATGATATATGAAGGCATCCTCCTCAGCGAGCAGATCGGCGACCGTGTTGGCATTGCCAGTGGGTTGGGATTTTTAGGTACGGTGTTATTT
>PGTJ01000761.1 GCA_002794515.1 Phototrophicales bacterium | reverse complement strand
GATCTGAGGCATAAAAATGACCAAACAACTGATTATGTACAGTCGCTCATCGGGGTGTCCGATGATGACCCTTGCTAAGCGCGTTTTAGAAGATTACAACATCCCGTATCATGAAATTTTTATTGACCGTGATAATATTGCCCGTCAACGGGTCGAAGAATGGACGGGCTTTTTATCGGTCCCCACGCTGGTCATTGCTAACCCAGGCGAATTAACTCCCTATGAACCACCTGCTTATTTGCCCAAAGGGGATACCCCGCGCGGTGTGAATCGTGGGGCGATGATCACCGAGCCGAATATCAAAGAATTGACCGATTGGCTGATTCAACATCACCTCATCACCGAAATCAGCGAGGCATGACATATGGACGAACAATTCATCAAAGTGAACGGCAAGGTGGTGCGTTATTACGAAAAAGGCG
>PGTJ01000400.1 GCA_002794515.1 Phototrophicales bacterium | reverse complement strand
CCCAAGCACATATCGCCTTAGCGATAGGTAATCCAAATGAAGCTGAAGCCTCGTGGACGAAAGCCCTCGACATATTAGGTAAAGTGACGGCAAAAGCCAATGTCGGGCGTAATCTGACTGAAGAGGCGCGGTATTTAGCTCGTCATGGCTACCCTGATCATTCGCGCCGATTCGCCAAGTATGCCTATGACATTTTTGAGGGGTTGAATATGTCAGAAGATGCGAATTTGGCTGTGGCGCTCTTGTGAAATGACTAGCCAATCCCCCTAAATGTGGTTATCATTAGGGATGTGTTGAATTTTGTTTCGTGAAGGGTTTTTTGCGTGGTTGACGAAAAAGTCGAATCCTCTCCCAAAGAGGCATCCACCGAGCCAACATCCACCGAAATAAAACCGCGTCCCTTGCCTGTGGTACGTGGCGCACGTCCACGCCCACAACCCAAGCCATTTAAGCCCAAAAAACCTCCAAAGACCATCCAACCCGAATTTTGGGATCGGGTGTTCGATAGTTTGCCTCCATGGATCGATGAAATTGCGGGCATTGCCATGTTCGTATTTGGGGTGTTATCGATTTGGTCATTGATAGACCAAAGCACACAAGCCACCGTTGCCCGTGCATGGGCATCTGTCCTCACACAAGCCTTTGGCAAAGGGGCGATATTCATCGCCGTTGGCATTTTATTGATTGGCGTTCTCATCTGGTTGCCTAAATTAGGGGTACTCATCACCTATTCGCCGCGTCGATTGTTGGCGCTGGAAATTGCTTTTTTGGTGTTGCTCGCCCTGTTTCATCTCACCGAACACGATAACGAACTGCGTGCTATCGCCCGTGCAGGGCAGGGTGGTGGATTTATTGGTTGGGGGATGAGTGCGCCCATTTATGCGTTATTTGGCGAGGCATTCGCTATCTTTTTCTATGGCACTATCCTTGTTGTGTGCATCAGTATGGTGATTGGCATCCGCAGAAAACACATCCGCGGGGCGCTAAGGGCAATTGAAAATTTTTTGTACGAACAAGGCATTGGATGGGCATCTATCCAGATTGAAAAACCCAAGCCCACCAAAACCGTCAATCTCACCATCCCAAAATCCGCTCCGTTGCCCGATGTGGAAAAAATGGATGTGGCAGATGTTCATAAACAACGGGTGACGGTGATGCGTATCAAGCCCGATCTGAGCGCCATACCACCTAGCCAGCGCCCATCGGCAGAGCCACCCAAGCCCAAACCCAAGCCGTTCCTCACACCCACCGAACAATTAGAGGTAGATTTAGCCCGCCTAGAGCGGATTTTATCGCAATCAGAAAAGCCATCCGAAGCGCCCGGACAACTCAAGGGGGAATTGGCGGCATTAGGGACGTTATTACCCCGTAAAGCCAAAGAACCACAATTGGTAGAACGTCCTGACGGACGGATTAAACGGTATTTCACCACCGAGAGCATGAAAGAGCCGAAAAAACTGGTCAAGCGTGATAAAACCTTGCCACCGCTCGAATTGCTCCAAGATGTCGAATATGACTTGCCGAGTGAAGAGGAAATTAACCTCAATGTGGTTATCATCGAAAATACACTGCTGGAATTTGACATCAATATCGATGTGGTGGATGTGAAAGCGGGTCCGACGGTCACGCAGTATGCGGTGCGTCCATATCGTGAAGTGAAAGATGAAGAAGGTGATTTGGTGCTAGAACGCACCCGCCTGAGCAAAATTGCCTCGCTGGTCAATGATTTGGCATTGGCACTTTCTGCCAAACGCTTACGGCTCGAATTGCCTGTCCCTGGTCATAATTATATGGGCATCGAAGTGCCGAATCGCAATGCGGGGACGGTCGCTTTGCGTTCGGTGTATGAAAGCAAAGCCTTTTTCGATGCAATGGCGAAGGCGAAATCGCCCCTCATTGTCCCCTTAGGGCGGGATGTGGCGGGTGAACCCGTCATTGTCGATTTAGCCACCATGCCCCATTTGTTGGTGGCAGGGACAACGGGCAGTGGTAAATCGGTGGCGATTGCCGCTATGGCAACGGCACTCCTCATCAATACCCTGCCCGATGAGGTGAAAATGGTCATGCTCGACCCCAAGATGGTCGAACTTTCGCGGTTTAACGGTGTGCCACATTTGCTCGGACCTGTTGAGACCGATATGGAACGCATTATCGGTGTATTGCGTTGGTGTACCCGCGAGATGGATAGGCGGTATAAATTATTAGAAGAAGCGCAAGCCCGCAATATCGAAATTTACAACTCGCGTTTGGGACCGCGTAAAAAGTCAGAGCATTTGCCCTATATTGTCATTT
>PGTJ01000042.1 GCA_002794515.1 Phototrophicales bacterium | reverse complement strand
ATGGGCGGAAGCTATTCAGCTCTCCGCCAAATTTCGCCACCACCAGCTCGGCAAAGGTGATAGCAGAGGTCTCGGTGACAAAATCAATATCATCATTGGGGCGCTTGAGCATCATATCGCGCACAATGCCACCCACAATATACAAATTGATGTGCTGTTCATGGGCTATATTGGCAATATGCTGAATGAGGCGGGCTAAATTTGTGCCTAATGATTGCCGAATTAAATCTTCACCGATGTAATCATATTGCGGTTGATTGGTGGGATGAATTTTTGCCCAATGTTTGATGAGATCGGTACGAGTGACAATGCCAATCAGGTGATTATCGGGTGTGACGATAGGGATTTGCCCCCAACTGGTGTTGACCATCGTCTGTTCAAGCGTAGAGACGGAATCATCAGGCGAGAGCGTGACCGCACCCGCTATCATGACATCGCGCACCCGCGATTCTTTTAGTCCGTGTTCGATGGCGCGGTCGGCATCACGCCGTGTGAGCAACCCCACCACGCGATGTTCATCATCCAAAACAGGGAAACCTTCATGACCAATACGACGTAGGTTGCCGATAATATCCACAATTTTTTGATCGGCATTCACCGTTTGTACACCATACGACATCAAATCTGCAATGGTAGTCAGAGGTTGGATAAAATCGGGCAATTTTGCCCATATAGCAGGGACAAGTTCGGACAATGGGCGATTAACAATGCTTGCCGCGGCGGCGCGGGTATGCCCACCACCACCAAAAAATTTCGCCAATCCGCCCACATCTACGGCATCAGTCGCCGATCGACACACCATCTGCACCCGTCCGGGCATTTGCACCAAGACGATTAAAGCCGTGGGTTCTAATAAATCGCGCAGGCGGTGCGCCACTTGGTTGATATTATCCACCGATTCTTGGACGATCGCCGTACAAATCAAGATAGCATGACCTTGTATATAGCGCGTCTCTTGATGCGCCGTCAGTTGGTCAAGCAGGTTACGCTGTGCTTCGTTGAGCGGAATAGACATGAATCGGCGCACAGTATCTAACACCCCACCCTGCTCCACCAGCCATGCCGCCGCCCGCATATCACGAGGTGTGGTGCGGTTATACGATAACGAACCCGTATCGGCATAAATGCCTAATAACATCACAGTCGCCTCTAGCGATGATAGGCGTATTGCGCCATTGGCGATGATTTGTTCGGTGAGCAAGGTGACATTCGCGCCAATTTCTTCGCCCGTGAACGTAACATGCGCCCCTTGATCGCCCTCATAACGATGATGATCGATGATGAGGACAGGCGTATCGCGTTTGATATGACGAATTTCGGGCAGGCGTTGTGTATCGACTAAAATAATCCGTTCCACTTTGCTATGAGGCTTAAATTCATGCCATGCGATGAACGGCAACCCATTTTTATACAGGGTCATAAATTCCGCCACATTGCGGGCGAGATGATGGGGCAAAACAGGTGTGGCTTCTGGATATAATTTATACGCCGCCAATAAAGAAGCAATCGCATCAAAATCGGCATTATCGTGGGTGAAGATGATTTGGCGGGGCATCTGGCTTGTCATTCCGTGACCACCTGTGGTAATCCGTCATCCGATATGATGATATTCAAGTCGGGTCTGGCGATATAAGCAATTCCAAAACGATACAATGGCAATAGATAGGCTTCGCCGACCAAATTCACCCATTGTGCTTTTTCTGCATCGTTCATCCACGACACCAGCATCAAATCGATATCTCCATTCGCCCATGCAATCAGGCGATTATCATCGGACAACGGAATTCTGCGTGTTTGAATAAATAATGCTCCTAACTGCGCTTGGATTTGCGCCTCGCCCATCATGCCGATAATGCCCATATCTACCATAAAGCCATCAGGCTTGCCCATGTTCGCCAGATCCGTGCGTAAAACGGTCGCGGGTGTCGTGCCATCATGCAGTGGTATGAGCCAACTCAACCCCAATTGTTCAATGAGCAAAGGCGGGTCGATGGCGCGCCAAAGGATGTCTGAATACGCACTATCGGGGCGGAATATCACCCCTATCGAGACGGATATGGGCAATAATCCCCATCCTTCGGCAGAAGCAGGGGCGATGCCAATATCATAGGTGATGCCCAAGTCAGAGGGCGAGATGGGTCTATCATCACTCACAATTTCATAATGACCTGTCAACGCCAATGGGATATGTGCCAATAACGGATCTATGGCATAACGAACCGTTGTTGCTTGTGGCGTTATAGAGATAGGCGTTTGAGCGCTGACCAACGCATCAGGCGTAACCGTAGGGATTTGTGCGGGGAACGGTGTGGGTTCAGACTCGCACGCGGTCAATAACAATATGACGCATATCCATCCCCAAAAGGGCTTCATCACGAATTTCATTGGTCTAACATCACCCACGGACCCGTGATTTGGCGCTCGACCATGCTAATCCCCACCGCCGCGTTGAACCATGCCAAAATGGCGAAGGCAACCCCTGCGGCACGATCATCACGCCCGCGTAGCATGGTGAATAGACCGGGCATAATCACCAACAAAAATGCCATGTACAGATAATATAAAATCAGGCGACCATCTTTGGGGCGCAAGCCTTGCAGGGTCATGATAATCCCCAAAACCAACGTCATGCCCACTAACACCGAAAATGTGGCAATTGCCCCCCAAAAATTGCCCGATATCGACTGTCCACGCCCTGCGGTTATCGCCGCCCATACCCCTAATGCCAGCGAAAATAAGATTTGTGTATTAAAAAAAATGCCGTGAATATCGCTCATCGCCTATTCCTCATGCTTACAGTATCTATTCGTCATGTTGCCTATTATAATTCACAGCGCATAGATAAAGGAGTCGTTATGCTGACCATTTCTGATGAAGTTCAAGAGGCGCTCGCACACCATCGCCCAGTGGTGGCGCTAGAATCCACCGTTATCGCGCATGGACTACCGTATCCACAAAATGTCGAAATCGCCCTGGCGATGGAAGATGCCGTGCGCCAAGCAGGTGCTATCCCCGCCACCATCGCCATCCTCAAAGGCGAGATGACCGTGGGAATCGGCGAAAAAGGGATTGATTACTTGGGCAGTCGACCATCCGAGACGATTCGCAAATGTAGCAGGCGCGATTTGCCCATCGTGGTTGGGTTAAAAGCTGATGGTGCAACAACCGTGGCAGGCACAATGATATTGGCGCATATGGCGGGCATCAACATCTTCGCTACGGGTGGCATTGGCGGTGTGCATCGTGGACACCCGTTTGATGTATCGGCAGATTTAATCGAATTGGGCAGGACACCCGTGACGGTGGTGTGTGCAGGGGCAAAATCGTTATTGGATTTACCCCTCACATTAGAGGTCTTAGAGACACAAGGTGTGCCGATTATCGGTTATGGTGTCGATTCGCTCCCCGCATTTTATACCCGTGAAAGTGGTTTGCCGATCGATATTCGCCTCGATACGCCCCAACAAGTCGCCAGCGTCATCCATGCCGCGGGTCAAATCGGCGCATCACACGGCATACTGGTTACTGTACCCGTACCACATGAACATGAGTTGCCCCTAGAAATTGCCGAGAATGCCATCACCCAAGCCAATGCAGAAGCCGAAAGACAAGGCATTGTAGGAAAGCACCTCACACCATTTTTGCTCAGGCGAATCGGCGAGTTGACCGATGATTTATCGCGCACGGCAAATCGGGCGCTATTGCTGAATAATGCCACCATCGCCGGGCAAATTGCCAACGAATTAACGAATATGGGCAATCATATGAAAAAATCATGAACAGACGGCTTGAAATTTTTCAAGAAGTGCGTTAGGATGAAGCGCGGTGTAAGCGTATAGGAAGCGTCTTAAAGGCGACACTATTTTATAGAGGATTATTACATGGCAAACAAAAAACCCTCTGTGGTTGTTACACGCTGGCAAGGTGGCACACATCCCAGCGAATCGGTCATCACCCGTTTGTTGCATAAAGAAAATCTGCGCCCCTATATGTGGGATGCCAAACCCAATCAACGCCAAGCCATTCATTCTCATAATACCCAAACAGTATTATATGTGGTCGAAGGCACGCTCGACATCATCCTCCCCGATGACAATTTACAGGTCCAATTGCGCTCAGGCGACCGTATCGACATCCCCGCCAGCGTCCGACATGGCACGGTAGTCGGCAAAAATGGTGTCAAATGCGCCGAAGCCAATGTCGCGCTCGTCCGCGCCAAGATTTAATCATCGCGTCATCATCGGGCGCGATATCCCCCGCGCCCATATCCCCCACCCGACACACATCCCCTATCATATCCAACACATGCCATATCACACTACCGAACAGGAAGATTTTTATCTATCATAGCATCTAAATGGTGTATTGTATTGTGATATTGGAGGCGGTTGTGGCTGTCGAACTCTTGATAAATTTCCTCGTGGGGTTGGTCTCATTTTTATCGCCATGTGTATTACCCCTCGTCCCCGCGTATATCAGTTATATGGGCGGACGAATGACTTATTCGGTATCGGCACAAGTAGATATTGTGGCAGAAGCAGGTGGCACAGCCAAACTCCGCAGGACGACTGCTATGCGCCTCAGCACCTTTATACACGGGTTGGCATTCGTGGCGGGGTTCACCTTCGTCTTTGTGGCGCTCACGGTATTGGCAACGGCATTCATCCAACAAATTGGTAGCACACGCGCCGTAGAGGGCATCATCGGACGTGTGGGTGGGATGCTCATCATCTTTTTGGGTTTTCACTTCATGGGCGCATTCCAGCCTTTGTTCAAATGGTTACGCAAACAAGAAACGGTCATCAAAAATCCGATTTTTTCGCTGGTGATGGCGCTGTTTTTCTCCGTCCTCATCGTATGGGGCTTCACAGGGGCGATTATCCCCTTTGGTGATGACCGCATCCCGTTGTGGACAATCGCCATTTCTGGGGTGCTTTTGGCGATTTTATGGACATTTTTTGTGGCAGGTGGTGGATTTACCACACCAGCACGCTTTTGGAATAAAGCCATGAACACCATCGAAGTCACCTTATATGCCGATACACGCCGTCAGGTGGCGGCGGCTGGCACGAGTGGCTTGGGCGGGTCGGCATTGCTCGGTGTGGTGTTCGCGGCGGGATGGTCGCCTTGTATCGGACCAACGCTCGGCGCGGCGATGACCTTGGCGGCGCAACAAGATAACATCGGCACCGCGGCGATACTCATCACAGCCTATAGCTTAGGCTTGGGCATCCCCTTCCTCATCACGGCATTGATGTTAGATAGCGCACAAGGCATTTTGCGCCGTCTGAACAAACATATGCACACCATCAAATTAGTCAGTGGTGCGGTTTTGGTGCTAATTGGCGTGCTGGTCGCCAGTGGACAATTACAACAACTGAGCGCCCGCCTATCCAGTAATTTAGGCGGATTTGCCTATACGTTTGACGAATGTGCCTTTGCTGTGCAACAAGGCGAAATTGGTGGCGACCAATTTAATCGGTGCATCGCTGGCGAGGATTATAATGGGCTGGTCGAAGAACATCGCGCACGCAATCAAACTGCGCCCACACCCATGCCCGAAGCCACACCAGAGGCATCTGCACCGAGTGGGGTGTTATCGGCGAATATCAGCTCGATTCGAGATACCGCCCGCCAACTGCCTGATGTGGGATTGGCGGTTGGTCAAATTGCCCCGAATTTCACAGCGACGACCACCACAGGCGATTCGCTCAGCCTAAATGACTTGCGTGGCAAGACCGTCTTGCTCAATTTTTGGTTTACATCATGTGAGCCATGTCAAAAAGAGATGCCCGCCTTCCAAAATGCGTATGTCAATCATAGCGATTCGTTCACCGTGCTGGCAATCAACCGTTCAGAATCGGCAGAAACCGTCTCGGCTTTTGGGGCAGAACTATCGCTCACCTTTCCATTGGTATTAGACCCTGATGGACGGCTACAAGCGCAATTCAACATCATTGGTTATCCCACCACCTATCTCATCAACCCCGATGGTGTGATCATCGCCTATCATCTGGGACCGTTGAGCGATGCGGATATAGCCCAACTCATCCACACCGCCACATCATGATAAAACGCTTGTTATATAGCCTCATCAGCGCCATATTTATCGGTATTGGGTTGGTGATCATCATCGGCGCGGGGTTGCCAAATCGCGCCGATTTCACGGGTTATCGCCTGCCCAATTCTGCTCGTCCAATTGCCCCAGAAATCAACGCCATTGCCCCTGCATTCCCACTATTGGATAGTTATCGGGGTCAGCCGATTATCCTCAATTTTTGGGCGACATGGTGCGAGCCATGTTTGGTCGAGATGCCCGATTTACAACGCCTATATGATGAATTTGGCGATAACGGATTGGTGATATTAGCCATCAATTTAGGCGAATCGGAGAATATCGTGGATGAATGGCGCGAGAGGCTTGGTCTCACCTTCTCCATCGGCATCGATGATGGACGGATAGCAGGATTGTATCGGCTACGCACACAACCGACCACATTCATCATCTCGCCTGAAGGGGTGATTACCCATATTTTTCATGGTACAATCCGCCTCGATACTGTCCGTAGTGCGATTAAGCCCTATTTTTCATCTTTTTTAGGATAAAACCCATGCCACAACCACCCACAAAAAAATCATTCGCCATACGCGCCAATTTAGCCGTCCTCAGCCTGACGCGCCATTGGTTGCGGATTGCGCTCATCTTCCTGACTGTGTATGTCACCCTACCCATCGCCGCGCCCGTCCTGATGCGTATCGGGCTGACGGGTCCCGCGCACATCATCTACACCGTATATGCGCCGTTTTGTCATCAATTTGGGTTTCGGTCGTTCTTCTTATTCGGCGAACAAGCGGTTTATCCACGCCAATATACCGACATCGGCGTGAAATCATATGAAGAATACACCGCCAACATCCCACAGTTACAATTTCCGCCCGAAGCAGAATTCACCCTCGATTGGGTTTTGGCACACAAGACCTTTTTGGGCAATGCACAAATGGGATACAAGATGGCATTGTGCGAGCGCGATAACATGATTTGGGGCATGATGTTGGTCGGCGGATTGATTTATGCCATCCCCACCGTGAGGCGAAAATTACGTCCTGTGCCATTATGGTTATATATCTTTGTGGGTGTATTGCCAATCGGCTTAGATGGTGGTAGCCAATTACTCAGTTATACCCCATTCAATTTGTGGGAAATCCGCGAGACAACACCATTTTTCAGGGTGGTCACAGGTGGTTTGTTCGGGTTGATGACGGCATGGTTGGCATTTCCCTATTTAGAACTCGCCATGCGCGATACACGCCGTCAGTTAGAACGGAAATTGGGTCGTGCAGGCTTATTACCACCTATGCGCCGATAATCTTGCCTTGCATATCGGCGGGAATTTTTACGTTCATCAGGTTTAAGATGGTGGGCGCGATATTGAGCAAATTCTCGCCTACCACACACCCCTGCCCTGTGGTTTGTGGGTCATATAAGATGAACATGCCCTGTGTATCATGATTGGCATCATCCGCGCCAGTATCATTTTCGAGGGTATAATGCGCCCCATGTCCCAAACTGCCGATCGCCCGCCAATGTAAATCACCAAAATACACCAGTAAATCGGGGGCAACCCCGTTCACTTGGCGATAAACATCTTGTGGGCGGATAATGTGGTGATGCAACAATTCATCATTCGTGCCACGAATCTGACGGATGGCATCGGCTAGTTCATCGCGTACACGGGTGTAATCGTGGTTGGGGATAATCCCCTGTGGTTCACGTCCTGCGACATTCAAAAATATGCGCGCATAATATCCGCCCGATGACCACGCCCGCGTTTTTGACCAATCTACATCCAGCTTCTCGAATGGGGTGAGCATCCCCTGTGGCGGTGGATTGTTGAGATGCAACCAGCCCTCGCGCCATAACCATTCGTTGATGCAAATCCCGCCGTCCATCCGTTTGACACCATGATCGCTGACGACTAAAACCACCGTTTGGTCATCGAGTAGGGATAAAATTTCGCCCAATTGCGAATCGAGCAAGCGATAATAATCGCGTATCACATTGACGAATGGGCTATTGGGGTCATGCAAGCGGTGTTGGGGGTCATGATAGCGCCAAAAACCATGATGAATACGGTCGAGGGCAATATCAACATGCATCAAAAAATCCCACTCGGTATGCTGAACGGCATATTTGAACACCCGAAATTGCTTATCGCGCAATGCCAATAAATTTTGGTGCAATCGGGCTTTATCATCGGTGCGAAAATCTTTGACATCAAACGCATAATCGGGGACGAGGTTCAGCACCTGATTTTTGAATATGGCGGGATAAGTGAACATTGCCTGTGTATTCGGCGTGAGAAAACAACTGAGCATCGTGCCATTAATGGGCTGAACAGGATAGGTTTGGGGGACAGACAACACCGTGCATTGCTTGCCTGCTTCGCCTAAAATATCCCATAAGCGTGGCTGATGAATATGGGTGCTATCGGCAGTGACCATGTTCTGATAAGAATAATCGGCACGATTGCGAAAACCATATATGCCCAACACACCAGCATCACGACTGGTCATCATGCTCGACCACGCAGGGACGGTGATACACGGCGTAGATGATTCGAGTTCACCCCATGTGCCACCCGACATCAGGCGGGCAAAATTGGGCAATTCGGCATGAAACTGATCGAATATCAAGTGTGGGCTGGCACAATCCAAGCCAAATACCAACACCCGCTTATCGCGCTTGCGTTTGAATAACCGATTGAACATCAGGATGTCGTTTCTTTGGGGGTATTTATCCGCGCCCCAATCATCACCAAGATGATACTAATGATATATAAGCCGATGAGCGGACCCATCACCAACGACATATTCACAGGATCGACAGTAGGTGTGATAACCGCCGCCGCCACCGCCGATAACACCACCGCAATACGCCAATGACGGATGAGCGCCCCAGCACGCACAAAACCCAATATCGCCAAGACAAACATCACCAATGGCATCTCAAATGCCACACCCATCCAAAATAATAACGCCGTGATGAAGCCGATATATTGGTCTGCCGTCCATTCGGGGCGGAAAATATCGGTCTGGAAGCCCGCCAAAAAGCCAATTGCAGGGGGTACGAGGATGAACCATGCAAAGGCGATTCCACCGATAAACAAGAGCATCACAGGAGGCAACGATAGCAACAAGATGCGCTTTTCGTTGCGGTGCAATCCGGGCAAGACGAATAATAAAATCTGATACAAAATCATTGGGAAGGCGAAAATGCCACCCAACATCAACGCCACACGGAAAAATGTCACCACCGAACCTGTCGGACCCAAAACGACCAACCGCTCGGCATATGGCGCGACCAAATATCGCAAAACGGCTTCGGAAAAGAAAAGCCCTAATAGCGTACCCAGAATGAGCGATAAAAACGCCCATATCAAGCGACGGCGCAATTCATTCAGATGCTCAAAAAATGACATCCGCAATTCGCTATTGGGAATCGAGACAGGTGGTCGGTTATCGGGTGACTGGGTGTTATTCATCAGCTTTTTGTGGGTTATTCAATTTGGTGGTGTTGATAATATCGCCGAGTGTTTTGCGGTCATCGGCAATCGCGCCCAACACACCATTCACAAAACGAGGAGAACCATCTGCGCCATATAATTTCGCCAATTCGACCGCTTCATCAATGGCGATGCCTGTCGGGACAGTATGTTTCAGGGCAAATTCATAAATCGCAATCCGCAAAATATTGCGGTCTATAATTGCCAATTGGCTGATGGGGAATTCAGGCGCAAAATGTTTGATAATGGCATCCAAAATGCGGTGCTGGTCAATTACCCCCAAGACAATTTCGCGCAAATATTCACCCAGATGGCTGGGTAATTCATTGGCTTCGACTTGACGTTGTAACACATCTCCGACCAGATGGTCGGCGCTATCGACTTCATATAACACCTGTAATGCCACCCGTCGGGCAAAACTGCGTTCATTGACCGGGGCGGGGTGTTCGACCACCTCGACATCGATAACATCTTCGGGATCAAATTCAAAAAAATTATACTCTGAATCGCTCAAGGGACACCTAGTTTCACATCATACACACTTATCAGACTGAGACGGTGTATAAGTGTACAAGAAAACTGCCCAAAAGACTATTGTGGCATATCAATTCAGATGCAAACGGTTCACTTGATGGTGGCGATTATGCCACCATTATTCGGTATCTTTTTGATTGCGCCGTAAGCTGATGCCTGGGACGCGATTTTGTGATGTCGTCACAGGTTGCTCTTGTGCCACTTGTACAGGGGCAGAATAACCACTGGTCACATCATCGGTCACCGATGGTGTGGTGGTGACGGTTGGTGTCAATGTGGTATTGGGCTGGCGCACGGTATTGATGCCATTGCGTACTGTATTCAGATTTACCTGCAAGGTCTGTTCGAGTTTAGTCAGGACATTGAGAATATATTGGTCGGCTTCGGCTTTGATGCGTTGTGCCTCTTGATTGGCTTGTTCGATGATATTCGCCGCCATATTTTGCGCCGCTTGCACATTCACATCTTCTGTGAGCAACTCTTCACCCTTCGCACGAGCATTTTGGATAATTCGCGCCGCTTCTTCATTGGCTTGTGCCAAAACCCGATCGCGCTGGGCGAGGATGCGCGTGGCTTTTTCGATCTCTTCGGGAATCGAGATACGCATCTGGTCTATAATTTCGAGGGCGCGTTCCTCATCGATCATGGTGAACTTGCTGAAGGGCAAATGCCGACCTTCATCTATCAAATCTTCTAAACGGTCTACTAAATGTTGAATATCCATATCATTCACCTTTCTGAACAATCACTTAGGCATTCGATTGCCGTTGAAGTTCCGCATAACGTTTAATCAATGCCTGATGTACAAAATCTGGCACCATCGAAGACACATCACCACCCAATTCTGCCACTTCGCGCACCGTGCTAGAGCTGATATGCACATAACGCTCATCACTGATAATCGAGACGGTCTCGATATTCGGCGCAAGTTTGCGATTCGCCAGTGCCATCCGAAATTCAAATTCAAAATCAGAGAACACACGCAAGCCACGCACTAATACACTCGCACCAACTGATGTCACATAGTTTACTACCAAACCCGAAAAAAGCGCAACTCGAATATTGGGATGGTCCACAAAGGCTTGTTGTGCCAGTTCGACCCGTTCTTGTGGACTGAACAACAATTGCTTTTTGGGTTTGTCATAAATAGCAATAATCAATTCATCAAATATTTTAGATGCACGAATGGCAATATCAATGTGTCCATAATGAATAGGGTCTAATGTGGCAGGATATACCGCCTTTTGCTTCATCAATAATCTCCAATTTTTTTGATATGTTACACACAATCCCACCATGATGATATGGGATATATGGGTGTATGGTATTGCATCCATCAAATTATAAACAAATTATCGTTATATTTTACGCCGAATTGTGATTTTGTGCCACAACAAAAACGCGAGAAGCATCAGGAGGAGGGATGTTCTCGCGTTTTCGATTGGAGAATACGGGTTGTGTTTACCCGCGCAGTGGTGGCGCAATTTTCACAAAATGTTCGGTAGGATGTTGGAGCAATTCATAGAGGTGTTGGGTGGCTTCTGCCTGATTATTCACCTCTAATGTTTGAATATATTTGCTCAACAATTCGGTCACATCCTCAAAGCCTTTATCATCTAATGCGCTGACCACAACCGAAGAGCCTTCAGCGATACGTCTTTCGATGGCGCGGATGGTCAAGCCCATTTCGGGTTGAATACGTTGATAAATCACACCGCCACTCATGCCCGCGCACATCCACGGACCGGGGTCGCCCAAGACAAGTGCGCGTCCAGAGGTCATATATTCAAAGGCATATCCTTTGAGGTTGGCGCGTACTGCCAAGCATCCATCTTCATCGCGTAGCGGTTGTTCGATTTCGCCACCAAAAATCACATCTGCCCCACTGAGGCGGATGCAGGCGCGTGTATCGGCATTACCTTGCACGATGAACAACCCACCTTGTGCGCCATAGGCAAAGCTCTTGCCAACACTACCATCAACGCGCACACCATTGTGATTTAACCCCTTGAGGATGGTCACAGTACCCGCACGGGCGCATTTCGCCACACCGTCTTGTGCGCCACCTTCAACCAATACATCGAGCGGGTTATCCATAAAGGCGGCAAGACCATTGCCAGGGATAGCCGAGTTGCTAAAACTGAGGTGAATGGCTTCAATTTCGACATCATGCTCAAGCTCACCCCGCGCCAACGCGCCCGATAAGTGTGTGCCTAATGCCCGATCCATCGCCATGACCTGTTCGTCATCATAAGTCATCTCGGCATCGCCACGCGCTAAACAATCGGCAACCACACCCGTGATTTGTTTACTGAGCGTATTACGTGGACGGGTCAATCGTCGTCCACCTTGCAATTGTGGCTTTTTGGTGACAGGTGGCACACGCTTGAGCAAATTGGTCAGGTCGATGCGCTCGTGCATAGCGATTTGTTCGAGCAAATCTGCCCGCCCAACAATATCTTGGGCGCAGGTGAAGCCCAACTGTCCGACCACACGGCGTATATCTTCTGCCAACATATTGAACACATTGACAATGCCATCAGCCGAGCCTTTTTCTTCAAATGGACGGAAAGACTTAAA
This sequence comes from Phototrophicales bacterium, assembly GCA_002794515.1. Classification (GTDB taxonomy): domain Bacteria; phylum Chloroflexota; class Anaerolineae; order Aggregatilineales; family Phototrophicaceae. Next base: position 602 of record PGTJ01000042.1, on the reverse strand, counting down.
GTTTTTCAATGCCGCCTCTTCGCGGGTCTTGACATGAGTGGTGATGCCCACATGACATGTGCCATCATGACAACCGCGACAAATCGTACAACCCACAGCGACCATCGCCATCGTGCCAAAGCCAACACGATTCGCGCCCAATAACATCATCTTGACAGCATCGCGCCCGCTCTTCATGCCACCATCACACCACAACTCGACATCATCGCGCAAGCCACTCTCGATGAGCGCCCGATGCGCCAGCCACACACCGACTTCGGCGGGCATCCCGACATGGCGCAATGAGTGGGCGCGTGCCGCCCCTGTGCCACCTTCATAACCCGTGATGTTGATAATATCTGCACCCGCTTTCGCCACACCAACGGCGATAATCCCAACACCAGGCACCACAGGAATTTTGACCGATACCCGTGCATACGGATTAGCCGTTTTGAGTTCATCAATCAATTGGGCGAGGTCTTCGATAGAATACAAGTCATGATTATTGCTCGGCGAAATTAAGTCTACGCCAGGGGTGGTATGGCGCGCCGCGGCGACTTGTTCGGTGACTTTATACCCAGGCAGATGACCACCCTCACCCGGTTTTGCTCCCTGACCGATTT
>PGTJ01000617.1 GCA_002794515.1 Phototrophicales bacterium | reverse complement strand
TTGGTGTACCGATTATCACCAACGAGATGGCAATTTTTAGCGCCGATGGTTCTGGTCAGATGTTAGGCGCGGGGGAACGTGGCGAGATTTGCATTCGTGGGCATAACGTCATGAAGTATTATTTCAAACGTCCCGATGCCAATGCCGAGACCTTCAAATTCGGCTGGTTCAGAAGCGGAGATGAAGGGTTTTATCGTGAAGATGAACGGGGACGCAAATTTTTCTTCATCACAGGGCGCATCAAAGAACTGATCAATCGTGGTGGGGTGAAATTCAGCCCATTCGATATTGAAGAGGTGTTGCTAGAGGTGAAGGGTGTGAAAGTTGGTTTGGCTATCGCCTTCAAAAATGATTATTACGGCGAAGAGGTCGGGGCATATGTGGTATTACAAGACGGCGCAAGCGTGACCGCCGATGAGATTATCGCCCATTGTCGGAATCGGATGCCCTTTGAAAAATCACCCAAAGTGGTGATATTCGGCACAGACATCCCCGTCACCACCACAGGCAAATATCAGCGCCTCAAATTGCAAGATCTATTTGCCGAATGGGAACACACCCAATTTAAGAAATAGATGTGTGCAGGGCATGGCGTGTGGTCATGCCCTGCTCTAGCAGTCGCCAATTGGGCTTGTGCAAGCGCATTCGCTTGTGCCAATTCGTGTTGCTTCTTCTGTGCGGATTGCGATTTCATCACGCCAGCACCTGCTATCGTCAGACCGAGCATCGCCAGCATGGTCACATCCAACGGCGATGACGGCGTTTCGGATGCGCCTTGTGCGCTGGTCGTATCGGTCACGAACACGACA
>PGTJ01000211.1 GCA_002794515.1 Phototrophicales bacterium | reverse complement strand
TGACCAGTTTGGTCAATGACATCGTAAATGCCCAGCCCGATGCTGTTTACTTTGCTGGACGCGAGACAACGTTGGTCGAATTACGCGCTAGTTTATCTGCAGATTATCCGCTCATCGGCGGATTGCTCATCAGCGAGGGGCAATTCCTCGACACTTTTGGCGCACAAGCCGAAAATATTTATGTTGTCATGCTAAACACGCCAGATAACCCACAAATCGCCCAATTACGTCAACGATATATCGCCCAATTTGGCACAGAACCGACCTCGCTCGTCTTTGCTTATGCTTATGATGCCACCAATATGCTTCTGAATGCTGTTGAACAAATCGCCCGCCGCGAAAATGGAGTTATACAACTCGACCGTTTTGCCCTGCGCGATTATCTCAAATCGTATGCAGGTCGGGGCATAACGGGGCAAATCGCCTGTGATGTGAATGGCGACTGTGCAGAATTGACATATCGGGTTTATACTATCCAAAATGGTCAGTGGGTGATGGTTGGTGAATAAATATGAACATGTTCGATCCGAGTATTGAGGATTTTATCAGTTTATTGCAATTTGGTGATTCTGATCAACGGCGTAATGCCGCATGGATGTTGGGCAGGCAACGCGACCCGATGTGTGTGCCACCGCTCATCAATGCCCTAACCGACCCTGACAAAGATGTGCGCCTGCGCGTGGCGGAATCGTTGGGCAATATGCGCGATGAACAAACTGTTTTGCCATTGATTGATGCCCTGCTCAAAGAGGATGCGCCAGAAGTCCGCGCTCAGATGATACAATCACTCGGCAGGCAACGCGATGTTCGTGCCATTCATATCATCATGCCCTATCTGACCGATGCCGATGCCCAATTGCGTGTTGCCGCCGCCCAAGCCCTGACCTTCATCCCTGATATACGCAGTATTTCGGCATTGCTCCACGCCTGTCTGACCGATACCGATGATCTGGTGCGTTATTCTGCCCGCAAAGCCATCACCGAAATCGGTGGCGAGAGCGTGGTCGATCATCTGATGACGGCGCTGGATGCCAATTATCCACCACATATTATCACTGAAGTGTTGGAGATGCTGGTCGCATTGGGATACAAACGCGCCACCAGCATGGTAGAACGCTTTATCAATCATGACGATGAAGCCGTATCCGAGACGGCAAAATGGGCGATGAACCGCTTGGGTAAATGATTATGTTTAATTCATCGAAACGATATGCTGTGTTGAATCACATCAAAACGCTCGACCCCGTGCGCGATAATCAAGAAATTGTGTTTTTGGTGGGCGCATATGAATATCCTTGGCTCACCCAACGCGCCCTCGAATTTGCCCTGTTCCGCACCTATGCCGTGCCGAGCATATCGGCATTACTCGACCAGACTGGTCAATTCAAACAATACGGACAGCGCCGTTATGATGATACATCGCTCATCATCGCCGAAATTGTCGAACACGGATATGATAGCGAGCGTGGACGCGCCGCCATCAAACAGATGAATCGGCTTCATGGACGCTTCAATATCAGTAATGATGATTATTTATATGTGTTATCCACCTTCATCTATGAGCCAATTCGCTGGCATGAACGATATGGTTGGCGCGAAATTCACGAGATAGAGCGCCTCGCCAGTTATCATTTTTGGTGCGAAGTCGGTCGGCGCATGGGCATGAAGCACATCCCGCCAACCTATGCCGATTTTGAGGCATTCAACATCGCCTATGAGCGCGAGCATTTTCGTTATACCGAGACGAATCGTCGTGTGGGTGATGCGACCATCGCCATCTTTTTGGGCTGGTTTCCCAAAATAACCCAGCCATTCATCCGTCAGGTGATTTATAGCCTCTTGGATGAGCCACTGCGCGAGGCATTTGGCTATCCACGACCCGCCCGCTTTTTTTATGTCCTATCACATCGTGGTTTGCAATTCTTACGCCTACTCAAACGCTATACACCACCACGTAAAACACCCTATACCATCACCAATAAACCCTCGCGTACCTATCCATTTGGGTACAGAATTGAGCAGATGGGTCCGATAGATAAGAGAGGATGAACATGCCCGATATTGTGCGTTGTCATTCATGTGATGGTTATGGCTGGTATGAAGACCCGTTCACAGGTGAAGCAGGGGATTGCGACTGGTGTGACGGGGTGGGGTATGTGTATTGGATAGATGGGATCGATAAAAAAATCCCCAAAGCCGATTATGGGGCTGTGGCAGATAAACTCGAAAAACTCGAACAAGCCCGTATGCGTGAATTGGGCTATACGGGCGATGCCAAACATCCCAAAGACCAAGCGATTCGCAAACAAGATGTCGATTAGCCTTCGTTTTGTGCCAAATTTTTATGAAAATCATTGATGAACGTCAATGCTTGTGACATGCTTTTGACGATGCGTTTCCGTTGTTCGCCCGGGGTGATATTCATGGCGATGCTCACTTGTTGCTCTTGCATAATCGTCTTGACAAGCATCGCCACAGGTATACGACTCAAATCCACTTTGGCGTTAATCGCCATCGACCCGCGTTGTGTCGAGATAAGATTGCTGGGGGTGAATTTTTGCACATCGGTGAAGTCGTATATCACACCGCGCACGCCCAGCAAGCCCCGTTTTTCGATAGAACTGAATAACCATTGATACATCATTATGGTGTTTTCGGCATTCAATTCTTTATGATACGAGACCAAAATCACTTGGTTGCGACTATCGTAAGTAATTTTTAATGTGGGGGTATTCAGGGGTTGAATATCTTCTGGTCTAATGGTCAGATTTTCATCGGACATAAAACACCATCCTAAGAAATAATTTACATTTTGAGTATTTCTATTATAACGCAACATTATATTTTGATGTATAAATATGCGGTTATAAGTTGGTTATAGGGCGCATGATTTTGCGCCCATTTAAGATGATTAAATGACCCGTAAGGCTTTTCCGACCGATTCAAAGGCATGTAAGGCTTCTTCTAAATCGGTTTGGGTGTGGGCGGCGGTGTTCATCACGCGGATTCGCGCCTTGCCATGGGCAACGGTGGGATAGGCAATCGCCATCGCAAACACACCATGCTCAAATAATTGTTTGCTAAATTCGCGGGCGAGGTGGGCATCGCCTAACATCAATGGGATGATGGGTGTGGTAGAATTGCCAATATCAAAGCCCAAATTCGTCAGTTCTCGTTTGAGCAAATTGGCATTATCCCACAACCGCCCGACTAATTCTTCTGATTCTTCGAGGATGTCAATAGCTTCTAAACACGCCGCCACATCGGGGACGGTCATGGCACTGGAGAATAAAAAGGGTCTCCCGCGTTGTTTAATCCAATCAATCACCTCGCGCCTGCCCGCCACAATCCCGCCGACTACGCCGAAGGCTTTGCTCATCGTCCCCACTTCCACATCCACCTTGCCGTGCAATCCGAAATGGTCGACAATTCCGCGACCGCCTTTGCCCAACACGCCCTCGCCATGTGCATCATCCACCATGAGTAAAATGTTGTGTTCTTGGGCGATGTCGTATAATTCGGGCAGTGGGGCAATATCGCCGTCCATGCTGAATACCCCATCGCTGATGATGATGCGCCGCCCATATTCGGTCGTCTCGGCGATTTTTTGGCGCAAATCGGTCATATCGTTATGTTCATAAGCGACAATTCGCGCTTTGCTCAACCGACAGCCATCGATGATGCTGGCATGATTGAGTTTATCCGAAAAAATCACATCGCCTTGCCCAACCAATGCGGGGATGGTGGCTAAATTCGCTGTGAAACCACTTTGCAGGGTGACGACTGCTTCGGCATGTTTGAAATGGGCGAGGCGCTCTTCGAGCCGATTATGCAAGTTCATCGTCCCTGCGATGGTGCGGACAGCGCCCGGTCCGATGCCGTGTGTATCTATGGCACGTTTGGCGGCTTCGCGCAAGCGCGGATGATTGGCTAATCCCAAATAATTATTGGCGCAAAAATTGATGACCGGTTTTCCATCCACAACGATACGCCCATCCATCGGGCTTTCGATGGTGCGGATGGTGTTGAATAACCCCTGCTGATGCAATTCATTCAGTTGTTCGGTTAAATAGGCGAGTTTATCGGGCATGTCCATGATAATATCCTTTCCATCATGTCGCATATAAGCGAGATAAGCTCATTATAACCCACTGTGTCGGTCGGTGATAGACACCATGCCACTTATCCCCTTCTCAGAAAATTGTTATATGAAACCGATACTCACAGGTTAGAATTGAATCATTGGCTATAAACCACAGGAGGTTTTTATGACCGAGAAGCATATCCTCAAACCCGATATTGGCTTAGATGACGAAGTCGTCAACAGTGTTGTGCAGGTGCTACAAACTGTCCTCTCTGATGAAATGGTGTTGTATGTCAAGCTCCGCAACTATCATTGGAATGTGACCGGCCAGAGTTTTACGGCGTTACATGCCCTGTTTGAACAACAATATACGCAACTTGAAGCGACAATTGATGCCATTGCCGAACGAATCCGCATGTATGGGGCGACAGCGCTGGGGTCGATGAGCGCCTTCATCAAAACCGCACGCCTCAAAGAGGGCGATGAGACCCTGCCCGATGTGAACGGCATGGTCAAAAATTTGCTCCATGATCACGAGGCGATGGTGCGTCATTTGCGAAATGATGTCGAAACGATGGATGAATTGGATGATGTGGGCGCAGAAGATATGCTCACTGGTTTGTTGCAGGAGCATCAAAAAATGGCGTGGTTCTTGCGGACGTATCTTGAGACGTTATAAACACATCGCATCGGTCGAATATCAAATCCCCTCTCCATATGGAAAGGGGATTTTGAGATGTGGTTAGCGTACGGGGACAGAGGCTAAATTGCCCCGAATATTTTTCACATAGGGCGCGAAAATCCACCCTGTCACACCATTGTAACGGA
>PGTJ01000465.1 GCA_002794515.1 Phototrophicales bacterium | reverse complement strand
GCTCATCTTGTCTAAACGGGCTTCAAATTCGGCTTCGAGCTTCGTCCATTCATCGCCACGCGTATTCTTTGCACCCCAACTGAGGCGGAATAATTCGGGCTTATGCAGATGTTGCAACACCACCTCTAACGGCATATATTTGACCAATTTCGACCCCCAGAAGGGTGGTTTGGGCAAATCTGGCGCGGGTTGTACCGTTTTGGTGATGAACCCATCGCTGGTTCGAGCTTTACGGGCGGGCTTGTTGATCTCGGCTTCGGCTTCGGCGATGACCTGTCGCACAAATTGTTCGCGCTCTGGGCTGATCAGTTTATCCATCACCGCCAAGCCTTCAAACGCATCGGTGCAATAGAACACACCAGGGGCATATGGCGCGTTGGTCTCTTCGAGGAATAAAATCCGCCGACCAAAGCGCCGATTGATCGCCGCCCCACCAATTAACACAGGGAAGTGATGCCCACGTCGTGCCAGTTCATTGACGATGAGGGGCATTTGTTTGGAAGTGCTGACCAGCAATGCCGATAGTCCAATGGCATCGGCTTTGTATTCCAGCGCCTTTTCGATGATGGTATTGGCAGGGACTTGTTTGCCCAAATCATGCACGGTGTAACCGTTGTTGGTCAAAATGGTCTTGACCAAATTTTTGCCGATGTCATGCACATCGCCATACACCGTTGCCAAAACGACCGTGCCTTTGGTGACACCCTCCACTTTATCCATGAATTGTTCCAGATAGGCAACCGCTTTTTTCATGACCTCTGCCGATTGCAATACAAATGGCAAAATCAATTCACCTGCGCCGAATTTATCACCCACTTCTTTCATGGCGGGGAGCAAGACATTATTCAGTACACTCACAGGATCGTGGCGGGTGAGGCAAGTATCGATTAATTTTTCTACGCCGTCTTTTTTGCGATGCACAATTTGCCAATGTAATGCTTCTTCGGCGGTCATATCGGCGGTGGGGTCTGTTGTCTCTTGACCTGCCAGCTTCACATCATTTTGTTCAAAATATTGGATAAACCGTGGCAACGCATCGGGGTCGGTATTGAAGATCAGGTCATCTGCCAATTTGCGTTGTTCTTCTGGAATTTCGGCGTAGGGGGTGATATGTGCAGGATTGACGATCGCCATATCTAGCCCTGCTTGCACAGCATGATACAAGAATACGCTATTCAACACACCACGCGCCGCAGGAGTCACACCAAAACTGACATTGCTCACACCCAGCGCCGTCATCACCCCTGGTAAATTTTTCTTGATGAGGCGAATGGCTTCGATGGTCTCGATAGCATCATTCCGCAACTCCTCTTGACCAGTGGTGAGAGGGAAGGTGAGCGTATCGTAGATTAAATCTTCGGGCGATAATCCATACTCATTCACGGCGATGTCGGTGATGCGTTTGGCTATCTCGAATTTTTTATCACGGGTATGTGCCATGCCATCTTCATCAATGGTCATCGAAAGCACCCCTGCGCCGTATTTTTTGGCGATCGGCATGATTTTATCAATCCTTTCACGCCCATTTTCCAGATTATTCCCGTTGATAATTGCCCGACCGGGATAAAGCGCCAATGCCGCCTCGACGACATCGGCTTCGGTGGTATCGATAATCAGTGGCACTTCGACCGACATCGCCAACTTTTTGACCAGCTTTTCCATCTGATTTTTTTCGTCATCGCGTTCTGTGAGCGCCACACACACATCCAACAAGCATCGTGCAAATCGCCGTAGAACAGGTCGAAAGCGGGGCGCACATGTTGGATGTGTGTGTGGCG
>PGTJ01000488.1 GCA_002794515.1 Phototrophicales bacterium | reverse complement strand
GTCTAAAGCGATATAATCGGCAAAAATTATAACGTAATAGTAACCACCTCGCAACATATTGACAACAATATTTTGCCCACTTAACGTATTTTTACATCAAAAAAAACCCTCTCCAAAATTCGGAGAGGGGGAGAGCGGTCTGATCTCGTTTGAACCGACTATAATCGGGCTTGCGATACCGACTTTGACCACCACCATCAATATTCAAAAGTGCCTCAACCTTCATCGGCAAGCCAAATAAGGCGATGAACCCTTCGGCATCTTTCTGATTATAGACATCCTCTTCACCAAACGAGGCGTAATCTTCACGATACAGGCTGAACGGACTCTTGCGCCCAGCGATGATGATATTGCCTTTATACAATTTCAGTCGCACCGTGCCTGTCACCAGTTCTTGCGTGATTTGCACAAAGGCATCAAGCGCCTCGCGCAGGCGGGTATACCACATGCCGTTATACACCAATTCGGCATATTTCACCGCCACAAAATCTTTATAGTGCATGGTATGCTTATCTAAACACATGCTCTCTAATGCCTGATGCGCCCGCCGTAAAATTGTGCCTGCGGGGGTCTCGTATACACCATGACTTTTCATACCCACCAGCCGATTTTCAACAATATCCGCCCGCCCAACACCGTGCTTGCCACCGATTTTATTCAACCGTTGGAATAAGGTGATGGGGTCTAATTCCTCACCATTGACACTCACAGGAATGCCCTTCTCAAAGCCAATTTCGACATATTCGGGTTCATCTGGTGCTTTTTCGGGGTCTGTGGTGAGTGTGAACATGGCGCTTTCGGGTTCATTCCACGGATCTTCGAGCAAACCACCTTCATGGCTCATATGAAAGATATTGCGGTCACGGCTATAAATCGATTTTTCGGTCGCCGATACAGGCACATTGAACTCGGCGGCATATGCCAACGCATCTTGGCGACTGCGAATCGTCCATTCGCGCCATGGGGCGATAATTTTCAGCTTGGGATTGAGCGCCATCGCCGTCAATTCAAAGCGCACTTGGTCATTCCCTTTACCCGTACAGCCATGTGCAATCGCATCCGCGCCTTCTAATTCGGCAATTTCGACCAAATGCTTGGCAATCAACGGACGCGCAAATGATGTGCCTAATAGATATTCCCGTTCATACACAGCACCCGCTTGCATGGTTGGAAATACAAAATCGCGCAGAAATTCTTCGCGCAAATCACGGATATGCAACTTGCTCGCGCCCGATTTCAGGGCTTTTTCTTCGAGACCATCTAGCTCTTCTTCTTGCCCTAAATCGGCACAAAAACAGATGACCTCGCAACCATCATAATTATTGCGGAGCCACGGTACAATCACCGATGTATCTAATCCACCACTATATGCCAATACGACCTTTTTAATGCCCGTTTTCATGGTCAATCCTTGTGTGTGAAATCTGAAACGAATGCCACCATTATGATGAGATATGCGGGCATTTTCTATCGTGAGTCTGCACAAAAATAATGCTGGCGCTAAGGCTTTTGCCTATGCACCATCACCAAAATGAGATTTAT
>PGTJ01000442.1 GCA_002794515.1 Phototrophicales bacterium | reverse complement strand
TCCCAATAAACTTGTGTGCCTGCAATCAAGACGGGTTTTTTGGCGTTGCGGAGTAATTCAAAAATCTGCGTGAGCGCACCGACTTCGGGTTCGAGTGGTTGGATATGCACTCGTTCAAAACCACCAGGATCATCTATGGCGTTGAATAAAATATCAAACGGCACTTCGATGAACACTGGTCCAGGGCGACCACTGAGGGCGGTGGAGAAAGCATAGCGCATCAATTCGGGAATATCTTCGGTGCGCTCGATGGTGAAGCTGGCTTTGGTGAAGGTCTTGAACATATCAATTTGGGGCATCTCTTGGAGCGCGCCCATTCCTTTGGTCTTGAGTGGTGCCGCTCCACCCAATAAAATCATCGGGCTACGCGCTTGATAGGCATTCGCCACACCCGTCACTGCATCGGTCACACCTGGTCCCGCCGTGACCGCCGCCACGCCGATACTCCGCTTGAGCCGTGCATAAGCATCAGCCGCATGGGCGGCGGCTTGTTCATGCCGAAAATCGAGTACGGCAATTTGGTTATTCAAGCATCCTTCATAAATCGGCAAAATATGCCCACCACATAAGGTATATAATACATCGACCCCTTGTGCTTTCAGTGCGCGGGCGATTAGCTCACCACCTAATGTAAACATGTACCTATCCTCTCAAATTATAGTTTGATATTTCTCTGTTCATATTGTGCCAAAGAATGACGAATAAGACAAAAATTGCCAATTATGAATTTTTCGCCAAAATTTTTTGAATATTCAACACAGAGTATCCAATAGATGATACAATGGAAGCGTTATCACAAGATATTTGAAAAGGCTAGGTCATGAATCTGTCAAAATCACTTCAAGCACTGGTTGTAGATGATAATTGGTATAATTGTGATATCTTTCGGATTGCCCTAGAAAAAGCGGGATACACCGTTGATATCGCTTATAACGGCAAAACAGGCTTAGAACAATTATACACAAGACCTTATCATATCTTGGTAATTGATTTACAAATGCCGATAATGGATGGCATAAGCGTGTTAAAAGAAATCAAAGAAAGCGATATTCGCCAAAATATGTATGTTTTGGTGGTCACTGCCAACGCCTATATGGCAACCGATGAACTAGATTTATTATCGGATATGGTGATGTTCAAACCAGTCAATATCAGCGATTTAACATTCTTTTTAGAGCGAATTAAGCGGACGTTATAAAGGAATTTTTATAACTTGAGTTTTACGTTCTTCGGACTCATGCTATAATAAATAGACATGATATATTTGTTAGGAAAATAGGATAGATTGATATGTCGTCTGAAGATACCAAGCGTTTTGATAACTCTGAAGAAGAACCAGAGGGTGATGCAGGTGAAACACGACAGCTAAATATCCTACCACCACAAGTTGATGGGGGTACGGTTATCTTAGTGGGGTCGCTCGTGCCAAAACGGTTACGAGTTGTTATGCCAGATATGTCTGAATTGGTATTTGATAATCTCGCGCCACATCTGACAGTGGGGCGCAGGTCAAATATCGCCACACGTCATATTGATATTGATATGGAGGATTTTGACCAAGGGGTTTTTGGGGTATCTCGCTTTCATGCCATGATTATCCCCGATGAACGATATGGTCTGATTATCAAAGATATGCAAAGCACCAACGGCACTTTTGTGAATGGAAAACGAGTCAAATCGAATGATACCTATCCATTGGCAAATGGTGATTTTGTCAAATTTGGCAATCTGAAAGTGCAATTATTTTTTGAAGCAGGAAAGTAAGTCTCAGGGCGCAGTGCTTGCGCCCTGACATCATAGATTAATTACTGGGTGTGGTCTCTGGGGTGATTTCTTCGATAGGGGCTTCGGTCATGTCTACTGGGACTGCTGTCATCTCTGGTGTCGCTTCTACTGTTGGGACAGGTGTGGCAGGGAGGCGAGTCGGGGTGGGTTCAGGTGTGGACAACGGAGGCAAATTTAACCCTGTGAGCAATGAGAAGGTATCCATCG
>PGTJ01000754.1 GCA_002794515.1 Phototrophicales bacterium | reverse complement strand
GCGCGGCATCCACAACGATACGGCGCGTTATTCGTCCTCAGTGGCGGGTTGATCGGCGCAGATGGTGAACTGACGGGATACACAGGTGGTCTGAATAAAATGCCCGTGTTCTTAGGATGTAGCGACATAGACGACCACATCCCCGTAGAACGGGTGCATCAATCGGCGGATATATTCACCGCATTAGGGGCGAGTGTCACCAAACGGATTTATCCGAATATGGGACATACGATTAATCAGGATGAACTGGATTTTATCAAAGAAACGATGAACACCATATGACCATTTACCTCATCCGACACGGGCAAAGTGTGGTGAATGTCGAGCATCGCCTGACTTGTCGAGATTTATCGGGCGAGTTGACCACACTCGGTTATAACCAAGCCTATCGCGCAGGCGTATGGCTCAGAGATAAAGGCATTGGGCAGATG
>PGTJ01000811.1 GCA_002794515.1 Phototrophicales bacterium | reverse complement strand
GGCTAAGACCACTTTCATGCGTTCAAAATAAGTGGGGTCTTGTTCGGTCAAGAAAAATTTGCGTCCCATGCCCACCGCCACCTTGCCCAGTGTGCCACTCCCGCCGAATGGGTCAAAAATCAGGTCATTCACATACGAATAAAATCCCACCACGCGTCGACATAATTCGGCAGGAAAAACGGCACTATGCACCTTATCAAAAGTAGGGTCTATGTGCCATACATTGCTCGTTTCGTAATTTCCTAGCACTTTGCTATCGTTGATGGTCGCCTCATCGTATTGGCGCATGTTCCAATCAATCAATTTATCGGTTTTTTTGCGATACACCATCAGAT
>PGTJ01000549.1 GCA_002794515.1 Phototrophicales bacterium | reverse complement strand
TCCGCATATAAGGCAAGCGGGTTTGTTGATTGTCGTTCAGGGGGTTGTTTTAGGGATGATTGCTGTTGGCATTGTTGGGTTTATCACCTTCAAGTTACAAACCCGCTTGCCTTATATGCGGATGCTTATCATTACAGGAATTTTAATTGTTGGTGTTTTAGCCGTTTTGGTTGGAAATACGGTGCGCGTTATGCAAGTGGTCGGATGGATGCCTATACATCCCATTGAAGGTGTTAATCTGCCATATTGGTTAGGGCAGTGGTTTGGGGTTTATCCAACATGGGAAGGTGTCTTCGCGCAATTGAGTGCTGTTATATTTATTTTGGGTAGTTATTTCTTCGCACAATATCTTCAAGCGCGAAAACGTGAGCAAATTCGTCATCAGCGTGCCATACAAGCCTAGTTACAATGAAAGGGGCAATATTGCCCCTCCTTCGATGTCGTTGGGCAACCGTTCAGTAGCAGGCTTGACATCTCCTAGCATCATCTTGTAACGTTTTAGATTGCGATGAAAATCATATCGGAGTGCAAGATGCGACGATTTGCTCAAATCTGGATGATTGTCACTAGCCTGATATATCTGTTAACCGCTTGTTCGTTATCTGGCGATAACGCCCAAGTGGTGTATATCACCGCGACACCGCCAATTGTCCAGTTTGTACCCCATACGACATCCATACCGACCATTTCCCCTACGGCAACCCCGATACCCGTGGTCGATTTGCCACCTGCGAGTTTATCACCCGTGCCAATATCACGATCATACAATCCAACACCGAATCCTCCCCGTTTCGATTTGCCCACACAAGGCTTGCAACAACATGTTGTACAAGCAGGTGATACACTCATTCGCATTGCCGAACGCTATGGCACAACACTCGAATCGTTATTAGCTGTGAACGAATTGGCAAATCCCAATATCCTCAGCATTGGGCAGATCATCAAATTGCCCGATTTACCCACCGAATTCACCCCGCCATTGAAATTATTGCCCGATAGCCGTTTGGTACGTGCCAGCAATGCCTTCGATGTGGCGGGATTCATTGCCAAACAACCCGGATTTTTGCGAATGGTTACGGATGAGGTGGATTATCGCCAATTTGATGGGAGCAACCTCAAACAGACACGCACTGCCGCCCAAATTATCGAGCAAATTTCGGTGGAATATAGCATAGACCCACGTTTACTATTAGCC
>PGTJ01000666.1 GCA_002794515.1 Phototrophicales bacterium | reverse complement strand
CCTCCAACCATTGCGCGTGCCAACATCCATATATTCGATAAAACGCAAAATATAACCATTATCTTTGCAAAAGCGTGCCATATCCACCAATGTATGGTCATTCACACCTTTCTGCACCACTGCGTTAATTTTGATGGGTGTTAAACCTGCTTTTTCGGCGGCACGGATGCCATCTAGTACCTGTGATACATCTGCCTTTCCACCGTTCATTTGGCGAAAGGCAACATTATCGAGGCTATCGAGGCTGATTGTCACCCGATGCAAACCCGCCAATTTGAGATCTGAGGCATATTTGGGCAACCAATAGGCATTAGTGGTCATGGCAATATCATCGACACCATCGATTTGCACCAACTGTTCAATGAGCAGATGTAAATCGTGGCGCAACAACGGCTCACCACCTGTGATACGCAGTTTATTGACACCCAAGCCAACCATGATACGCGCAGAACGGGTAATTTCTTCAAAGGTCAAAATTTGCGGTTTGGGCAAAAAACGATATTTATCGCCAAAAATTTCTTCTGGCATACAATACGTGCAACGAAAATTACACCGGTCTGTGACGGAAATCCGCAAATCACGTAATGGGCGATTGAGTGTATCGGTGAGCATCACATCTCCCTACAGATAACT
>PGTJ01000430.1 GCA_002794515.1 Phototrophicales bacterium | reverse complement strand
AATCGGGTGCAATAGGTGATATTTCTGGCAGTGGAATAATCAGATTGGATTGCGCCACAAATGAAACATCTGGTACGAAGATTGTTTTGCTATGTAGCCGATACCCAACATTATCACCAAAAGCTAGACCAATTGGGTTCGCTTCCAGATAAATGAATATCTTTCCATAGATACGTCCTGCGATATGCCCATGCTTCATGCTTGGTGGTGTCATCTCAATCAGAACCCCTTCAATCAACTCAAAACGATACACATCATCCTGTATATTTCTCACGAATTCTAAGAATGTATCGGCATCGAGTAATGTTGGTGTTGTTATTTCCATCACATGAAAATCCTAACTACTAACTACTCATTTCTCTTAGTATATCATGGAATTTCTGGCAAAGCCTGCACCGTCACCAGATGAAAGGTGGGTGTGCCACCCAATTCGGTGATATTGAAGCTGAACTCTGCCACCGCTTGGGGCATGAATACCCCCTCTTTGATGAGCGTGAAAGCCGTTGCAATCACCCGCCGTTGATTATCATAAATCGTCACCACAGCCATCGGGTCACGGACAATATCTGCCCCGATATGCGTCACCTCGCCTGTGATAATCACTGTCCCTTCGGGAGTATCTGTTCGTTGACTGTTCACCGTGAAATAGGCTTCGCCATAATAACGTGGCGTGGTCGATAACGGATTCCATCCCCCACCGCCCAATGTGATGGTGTAATTTTGGGCATCGATGGGGCGACCATCCCCAAAGCGTAGGCTGAAGGGCATGAAGCCGTTGGCGGGTATGGCATATCCCAACACCTGCCCACTTTCGCCTTTGACCACCGCACCTTCTCCATTGGTGATGCCCGCGTAAATTGGCACACCGCCAATCGGCATATCGCTCGCATTTTGAATCATGCCAGTGATGAACATCACCCCAGTGTGCGTTGTCCAGATATGAACAGTCGTCAGGTGTAGCGGATTTGTGGCGGTCTTTTGGGCATTATACAAGGTGGTCGGCGAGAGCGATGATGGATTATTCACCTGTAATGAATTGACTGCTTCTTCTAATGTGCGCCATAAGGTCGGGTTATCGGGTTGGGTGAGGATGATCTCGCTGATGCTGATGACCGTGCCATAGGTTTGGATGAAGGTATTGACCGCCTGTCCAACACCGCCAATATTCGTTCGAAAGCCGATGAGTCGCCAACTGCCATCACCCATCGCTTGCCGTTCTATTTCGGTATATCGTCCGACATCTGGGCGGACTTCGGCTTGATAGGTATTCAACAGAGTGGCAATATCGGGCATATCCACAAGGTTTAATAGGGTGATGGTCAAGACAGGCTCGACCGAATTGGGCATGGCGAATGATGCACTGGCGAGATCGGGCAAGTATTGGCTGAAGGCGCTCCATGTGCGCGGGACGGTGATTTGAAACGCGCCCGATGGATGCACATAGGCGATAGGCGATGTATCGGGTGGCAACGGGGTCGGGGCGTATATCACCGCGCCCTGTCCACATGCCGACAAGCTGATGCTGATGATAAAAATCCAAAGAAGTGTTTGTATTGAGTGTCTCATAGAGACTATTGTAACGGGTATACGATGTTACATGCAAGTTGTGGTGTATGGATGATAAGGATAGCAATGGGCGCTAAATTGTCTGAAATTGGTATGAATTTTTCTTAATATAGTTGACATTATTCCCCAAAAAATCGTATGCTGAAAATGAGTGTGAGTTAAGAATCATTACAGATGGGGAATATTTATTATGTATGCCGAAAATGCGTTATTTTTTCCACGTCATATCATTTCGTCATTGCGTGGGTTGCGCGGGGAACAGTGGGTAAATTTAGTTGACCACGTGGCGAAATTGCCCGATACACATGAAGATGTGCTGGCATTCATGCTGATGATGGTGCGCCTCGATGGGTGTATGTGTTGCGAGACAGATAGTTATCGCGCCATGCGAGGGTGTGGGGCGTGCGCGCATCAAACCTTACGGCGATTTAAGGGGACAGATGACGATCTGATGGAGATGTTCGCTCAGGCGCTCAGTGAGGTACAAGCATTT
>PGTJ01000235.1 GCA_002794515.1 Phototrophicales bacterium | reverse complement strand
GTCTAATCTAGTGAATAACAATTGAGGAGAACAGCTTAATCATGAGCGAAATTCAAGGTGAAATATCACAAGTGCTTGGGGCGGTGGTGGATGTCTACTTCCCCGATGGCACATTACCCCAAATTTATGATGCTATCCGTGTCCCGCGTGAGGGCGAATTAGATCTCATCCTCGAAGTGCAATTGCACTTGGGCGATAACACCGTCCGCACCGTTGCAATGGACACAACCGATGGTCTGCAACGTGGTCTGCCCGCTTATGCCACGGGTAGCCCGATCACCGTCCCTGTTGGTGAAGCCTCATTGGGCAAAGTGTTCAATGTGTTGGGTCGCCCTGTCGATGGCACAACCGTCCCCAGTGATGCGCCTCGTCGCCCTATTCATGCCCCTGCCCCAACATTTGAAGAACAATCCACCAAAGTGGAAGTGTTCGAGACAGGCATGAAGGTCATCGACCTCGTAGCCCCGATGACACGCGGTGGTAAAACGGGTATTTTCGGTGGTGCTGGTGTGGGCAAAACCGTCACCATCATGGAGCTGATCAACTCCATCGCCACGCAACATGCGGGGCTGTCGGTGTTCGCAGGTGTGGGTGAACGTACCCGCGAGGGGACACAATTGTATCAAGAAATGGAAGAATCGGGCGTATTGCCCAAATTGGCGATGGTATTCGGTCAGATGAACGAACCACCTGGTGTGCGTTTGCGCGTGGCGCTGAGCGGTTTGGCGATGGCGGAATATTTCCGTGATCAAGGCAAAGATGTGTTGCTGTTTATTGATAACATCTTCCGTTATTCGCTGGCGGGTGCAGAAGTATCGGCGCTTTTGGGGCGGATGCCTTCTGCGGTGGGGTATCAACCAACCCTCGCCGATGAAATGGGTCAATTACAAGAACGCATCACCTCCACCAGCACAGGGGCTATCACCTCGATGCAAGCAGTATATGTGCCTGCGGATGATTACTCAGACCCCGCGCCAGTGGCGGTATTCACCCACTTAGACGGGACAATCGCCCTAGAACGTGCTATCGCCGCCAAAGGCTTATTCCCTGCGGTAGACCCGTTGGCAAGCACCAGCAAAATTCTCGACCCGCTCATCGTTGGCGAAGAGCATTATCGCACCGCCCGCGAAGTACAACAGGTATTACAACGCTATAAAGATCTGCAAGACATCATCGCCATTTTGGGCGTGGATGAACTCTCGGCAGATGACAAATTGTTGGTGGCACGCGCCCGTAAAATCGAACAATTCCTCAGCCAACCGTTCTTTGTGGCGACTCAATTCACAGGACGCGAAGGACGTTATGTGAAGGTGAAAGACACCGTAGCGGGCTTCCGTAAAATTTTGGATGGCGAAGTAGACCATATTCCCGAACAACTCTTCTATATGGCGGGACCCATCGAAGAAGTCATGCAACGTTATGACGATTTCGTCAAAAATCAATAATGGCGCATCGGGGAGATGACCTCCCCGATACCCATCCATAAGGATAAAACCGATGGCAGATACAATTCATATCGAACTCGTCTCGCAAGAAAAGAAAGTCTTTGAAGAAAAAAATGCCTCTATGGTGCTTGTACCCGCCGAAGAAGGCATTATGGGCATTTTGCCTAATCATGCGCCGACCATCGCCGCACTCGGTTTTGGCGAATTAATCGTGCGTAAAGGCAATGCCGAAGAACGATTCGCCGTATTTGGTGGCGTGGTGGATGTGCGACCGGGCAAAGTGGTCGTGTTGGCGGAATTGGCACAATCATCGTATGCAATCGATATCGAAGCGGCAGAAAAAGCCCGTGCAAATGCCGAAAAATTATTGCGTGAAGGGCTTCCACCAGAAGCGAACCGCGATGCGACATTGGCACTCCGTCGTGCCAACTTAGAATTACAAATCAGCCGAAATATGCGCCAACGTTCACCTGTGTTACGCATACTTGACTCAGATGATCCAGCCTAAGCAGTAGGCATAGCGTCTAGTTTATTACATGCAAAAGGCGTTATACTATTCGGGACGAGGCGCAATTGCCTCGTCCTTGCATTCTAGCTAGGAAAAAGATATCACATATTATGGCACTATTCAGCAAATCATTGGGAATTGATTTAGGTACGGTCAACGTACTCATTTACGAGAACGGGCAAATCGTCTTACAAGAGCCGTCTCTGGTGGCGCTCGCCGCCGAAGAAGATGCACGGGGCAATATCAGTGTCCTCGAAATTGGTCAGCCTGCCCGCGAGATGATGGGGCGTGTGTTTGATGAAGAAATTCAGGTTGTTCGCCCATTACAAAATGGTGTGATTGCCGATTACGAAGTGGCAGAAGCCATGTTGCGCTATTATATGAGCAAGGTCGCAGGACGTTTACGCCTCTTCAAACCTGTTGTGATGGTCTCTGTGCCATACGGAGCGAATAATGTCGAAAAACGCGCCGTACGTGATGCCATACTCACCGCAGGCGCACGCGAAGCCTATCTGATTCACGAACCACTCGCCGCCGCCATTGGTTGCGGGTTGCCTGTTGGCACGCCTGCTGGTGATATGGTCATCAATATCGGTGGTGGGATGACCGAAGCGGCGGTTATCAGCATGAATAATATCGTACGCGCCGATAGTGGACGTATTGGTGGTCTGAAATTGGATGAGGGTATCATCAGCTATGTGCGACGTAAGTATAATGTCATTATCGGCGAATTATCTGCCGAGTCGGTGAAAATTCAAATTGGAGCGGCGGTGCATCAACCCAATGAACTCTCAATGGAAGTTCAGGGGATTGATAACGTATCTGGATTACCCCGTACCATCACCATCAGCACAGGAGAAGTGGTCGAGGCGCTCGAACAGCCCCTCGAAGCGATTGCCCAAGTGGTCAAAAATGTGCTTTCTACCACACCGCCAGAATTAGCATCGGATATTATGGATAGGGGCATCATGCTCACAGGTGGCGGGGCATTGCTACGGGGCATTGACCAATATCTGACCAACAAGACCAATGTGCCGTGTTATCGCGCAGAAAACCCGATGATAGCCGTTGCTGTTGGGGCAGGTCGGGCATTAGAAGACCCTGCCCTGTTCAGACGACTGGCTAATCAATGATGGTTATTTCAGATAATAGGTCATGCGTTGCAAATGTGCCACAGGGTCGATGTATTGAACATGTACCCCGTCTGGCACATTGATGCTAATCGGGGCATAATTCAAGATGGCACGAATGCCCGCATCTACCAATTGATTAGCCACTTCTTGGGCATATTCTGCGGGGACGGCTATCATGGCAATTTGAATGCCTTTTGAGATGATAGTCTCTTTCAATTCAGACATGGGCTGAATGACAAATTTGCCCGATTGTTTGCCAATTTTTTGGGGATTACTATCAAATACACAGGCAATATGAAACCCGCGGTCGGCAAAACCACGATAATTGGCAACCGCCTGACCTAAATCGCCAGCGCCGACAAGGGCAATCTCCCATTCTCGATTCACTTGTAGCACTTGGCGTAGCTTATCTTCGAGATAAGCGATTTGATACCCTGTACCTTGTTTGCCGAATCCGCCAAAGTGCGATAAATCTTTGCGAATTTGCGCCGAGCTAATGCCCAAAATACGCCCCAATTCATGTGATGATGTGACTTCGCGTCCTTCTTGAGATAAGCGCATCAATGCACGCAGATAAATTGGCAAACGTCCAATGACAATATCTGGAATTATTTCATCTGGATTACTCGAATGCGGTGGCATGTATGCCGCGCTCCTATCTTGCATGGATGTGTGATAATTTGCACAAGAAAATAAAATTATAGTAACACCGATTTTCATGATATGCCAGATTTGATATGCACGTCTAGCAAAATCGTCATTTCATCACCGTTTTCTAAGCAAAATCGGGTATCATAAAATTGAAAATTGGCGATATAGAAAGAATTCGATCGATTTATGTCTGTTAGACGTTCTTTGTTTTTTCTCAGTTTATTTTTAATCGGCGTGCCATTGGTGTTGTTATGGCGCACACAATCACCCCGCGCATCCAACCAAAATCCGCTCAGTAATGTGCAAATATATACCGTTGACATCGGTGAGGTGTCATCGGTTGTATCGGCAGTTGGTCAAATTGAAGCCGACCAAGTGATTAAACTGAGCCTGCTCACGGGTGGGCGTGTGGCGGAGGTGTTTGTATCAGTTGGGGAATTTGTCGCCAAAGATACCCCCCTGCTCCGCTTAGAAAATGAAACTCAACGACTGGCTTATGAGCAAGCCGTCCTCGAATTGCAAAAAGCCGAATTGCAATATAGCCTATTACTCGCTCC
>PGTJ01000760.1 GCA_002794515.1 Phototrophicales bacterium | reverse complement strand
TTAATGGTCTGGGCAATAGCGGTAGCATCCTCAAAGATGCGCTGTTCGTGATGACGGTCGGGTGTATAAATTTTGATTAGCACGGAGTTGCCCACCAAACCACTGGCACAAATGACAAAACCAATCATGGCTAAACCGATACTCATGGCTTGGCGGCTGACGATGATTATGCCCGCCAACACCCCCACCCCGATGAGCAATATCGGATAGGATATATCCCAGTTGGGTGATAAATAGGTGAATCCCGCAAAAACCGATATAGGCGCGACAAACGATATAACCATCAACACACGATATTGTCGGGTAGATAAATCACTGATTGGCTTGTATATCATCATGCCCAACAACAGAAATGCTGTCATGATGATATTGGCATGATAAAACGAAACATGAAAATATAAAAATCCGACCAAATACCATCC
>PGTJ01000179.1 GCA_002794515.1 Phototrophicales bacterium | reverse complement strand
TGATGTGACTGAAGAAGATGGCTATTTTATCATCTATACCCCGCGTGAAAAATTCGGCGCGGTCACACAGGCACTGGCAGAAGCAGGTTACGAAACCGATGAAGCCGAATTGCAATGGAAACCGCAAAATGAAACACAGTTGCCTAGCGATAAAGCGATTGCTAATCTGAAACTGGTCGAAGCACTCGAAGAATTGGACGATGTACAATCGGTAGCCACCAATCTGATGATCACCGATGAAATCGCTATGGCTTACGAAACCGCATAATGCGTTCTTTAGGCATTGACCCAGGTACAGCCACTGTCGGCTATGGTTTGGTAGAAGAACTCAATGATGGTTCACTCCAAGCCATAGCTTACGGGGTCATCAAGACAACCCCTCAAGACCCAATGTGGCAACGGCTTCTGGTTATTCATGAAACACTCAAAGACATCATTCAACAATTCAAGCCCGACCGAGCCGCTATTGAAGAATTGTTTTTTGCCAAAAATATCACCACTGCATTGACAGTTGCACAAGGGCGCGGTGTTATTTTATTCACATTGGCACAAACAGGATTAACGATTGCAGAATATAAACCAAACGAAGTCAAACAATCTATCACAGGTTATGGTGGCGCAAAAAAACCTCAGATACAAGAGATGGTGCGGATGCTCTTAGGATTAGATGATATTCCCCAACCCGATGATGCCGCCGATGCGCTCGCCATTGCCATCACCGATATTCATCAATCTCGTTACACATTATTGGAGTAAGTTGACGATGATAGCGAGTTTACAAGGCAAAATTGGCGCGATTTATGATGATTCGTTGGTATTGGTGGTCGGCGGTGTAGGATATAAGGTGTATGTCCCCGCAATCAGACATCATAACTTGAATGATGATTTATTTTTGCATACACTGATGATTGTCCGTGAGGACTCGGTATCGCTATACGGATTTTATACCCCCACCGATAGAAGCCTATTCGAGGTATTGTTGACTGTATCTGGTGTTGGTCCGAAGGTGGCGTTGTCTATCTTGACGGTGGTCAATGGCGATAGCTTGCGTACGGCGGTGCTGGGCAACCGCGAAGACATCCTCACTCGTGTGCCAGGCATTGGCAAAAAGACCGCACAAAAAATCATCTTTGAACTAAAAGATAAACTCGCTAAAGGTTTGGATGTCGCCCCTGTCACCCTATTTGAAGACATCAATAGCGATGTCATAGATGCCCTTGTGGCAATGGATTTCAGCATTATTGAGGCACAAACCGCCGTACAATCTATCCCACCTGATGCCCCGCAGGATGTGAGTGAACGGTTGCGCCTCGCCTTACAATATTTAGGTGGATAAAAACACATGACGAATGAATTGATTGGGAAGCGAATTTCTGTCCTCGATAAAGGCTGGATAGAGTTGGTTGATTTAATGCCCCACCCTGCTACAGGTGTATCGGGCGATTTAGCCATTGTGAATGCCGCCCGCACCAGCTTTTTAGGCGAGAGCAAAGGTGATGAGCGTGATAAAAAGCTCCTGTTTTATCTGCTCAAAAATCGACACACATCTCCATTTGAGATGGTCGAGTTCAAATTTCGCGCCCATGCCCCTCTGGTGACATGGTGGCAATGGGTCAGACACCGGACATGGAATGCGAATGCCCAATCGGGGCGCTATACCGAATTTGAAGAAAATGATTTTTATGTGCCAGATGTGTGGCGCAGACAATCTAAAGATAATAAGCAGGCAAGTGAAGGGCAAATTGAACCAGCCGACGACCAATACCTCACTGAACAATTGCTAAAGCACTATGATGCAAGTTATGCCTTGTATCAGGATGCTATTCAGCGGGGTGTTGCCAGAGAACAAGCGCGGTTATTTTTGCCAGGTTTTAGCGTGTATTACACATGGGTGATGAAAGTGGATGCCCATAATTTAATGCACTTTCTGCGATTACGGATGGCTCAAGATGCCCAATATGAAATACGGGTATACGCACAAGCCATTTATAACCATTTCTTTAAGCCTGCCCTACCCTGGACAGCAGAGGCATTCGAGCAATTCATTTTGGCAGAGGGATAATATCCTCTGCCAAATATGACCGTTTATCCACGTTGGACGATGACAGCATCGCCTAGCTCGATACACATCTGAATACCAAATGGGTCTAATGGGGCGACCGTCCATACATAAACACCATCTCTACGGAATACATCTGGGTTGATTGTGACGGTGGTTGTCTCAACCAATTCCTGATGCAATTCCACAGTTCCCGCTTCGTTGTAGATATATACCCGATACAAAACTGCGCCTGTGGCGGGTGTCCATGCCAAAATGGGTGATTGCCCTACTCGAATGGTACTCACTGTACGCGATGGATCTAGGTTAAATGTCACACAAGCAGGGTTCACTGTGGCTTGTGGTAGAGGGGTTGAGGCTAACCATGTGCCACCCACATCTAAAGTCGGGATAAGCGTTGCGGTCGGTGCTGGAACGGTAGGTGTCCATGTCGGTGGTAGAGGTCTGGGACCTGCAGGCGTTGGCGATATTAAAACAACGGGTGTAACAGGGGTTTGTTCAACTATAGTTTGTTCGGTTGTGACAGAATTATTGACAACATCAGGATTTTCAACCTGTTCAACGGTTTGAAATGGTTGAGTGGGTAGGGGGCTATTTTCATCTTCATTAGATGTACAAGCAATCAGTGCCAACATCAAGAAAAGCCCGAATATCCATATAGAAGTGTGTTTCATGGTAGTCCCTCTTTGTTTATAAGCTGACAAGTAATAGACCAGTCATCCATAATAAGATGATGATAATCGTCCCTATACCAATATACATATACCACTTTAGTCCACGAGTGACGAGTATAATCTGTCTGGCACTTCCCACCAGATATATCCAACCCACAATATACATACACACCCCGCCAATCATAGCAATTAAAGAAGGGATAATTCGTGTTTCTGGGCTGAAAAAATATTGCAGATAGATGCTATCTATCAAGGGGCTAATCGCCAATGTTGTACTAATAGCAAAAATCGTGACTACGAATAGCCGTAAAAGGCGATTCATGCTGGTGATTTGTTCCCAAAATGTGGGTTGTTTGGCATCTTTTTTAGGCATGATGATTTAGCTCATCAGGTGCATAATAATTAATCATGTGGGTGGATGCGCGTTCAAAATAGTTCCGCATCATCTCGCGCATAGGCGATTGAATATTGACCTCATCTATGGCGTTCAGCATGTGATTCAGCCACAAATCGCGTGCTTTTTGGTCAATGAGGAAAGGTGCATGACGCATTCGCAAGCGAGGATGTCCACGCTCTTCAGCATATCGTTGTGGACCACCAAAAAATTGACACAAAAATAAAAATTGCCATTCTTTGCCTTCATCTAACGATTCTGGAAACATCGGACGTAGATAAGCATCTGCCTCAATTTTCGCATAAAAAATGTCTACCAAGTGCCGAAATGTGTCTTCGCCACCGACCAATTCATAAATCGATTTGCCTTCGTGTTCCATTATTTATCCTAAAATTCTAAAATCTGGCTAGACAATAACGCACACCACGCTACAATCGTGCATACTATTATAGCGAACCTCACAAATTTAAGGGAGTAAAACCCATGAAAAATGTTTGGCGGGGGGCAGTACTGATATTGCTCCTAGCATCTACTATCATGACATTTTCACTTTTTGCCCAAGAAACATCGCAAGATGTCACCATTACAGGGTCAAAAATCGTGAGTGATTTACTTGCCATTGTAACCGAAAATAGTGGTAGTGAACAATCATTAACCGCACAACCCAACGGTACATCGGCAGGTTTCACCGTCTTCTGTACCCTAGAAGCCGATATGACGGGATCAACTCGTGCTATGTCTGCTGATGAAGAATTTTTATGCACACAAAACAACATCTTTTATCGGGAATTTTTGTTGGCGTATGATGCCTTAGCCATCATTGTCAATCCCGATTTATCGTTTGTGGAATGCCTAAATCCGTCTCAGCTTAATCCAATTTTTGCGCCCAGCGCGGCAAATTCTGTTTTAGATTGGTCGCTCACAGGGATTAGTGATGCCGATACCACACCCCTGCGTGTATATCTGCCAAGCGATGACACATCCTTGTATGGTCTATTAGACCAATCGGTGAATGGGTTTGGTCTTCGTTCTGATGCTATCACCGAAAACGATGCCAATGTTGTCATCGAGGCAGTAAAAAATACCGCAGGTGCGGTCGGTGTTGTTCCTGCCAGCGCAGTGATTGGCGAGTCGGGTGTTAAGATGGTAAAAATTGGTAGTGATTGTGTAACCCCATCATCAGAAACCCTGAGTAATGGGTCTTATCCATTTGGTACACCATTGTATTTATATGTGAATTCGAGCGCATTAGATAAAATTAGCCAAGTCTTGGCATTTGCTTTCAGCGATGAAGGTGGTCAAAGCATCATCGATGCGGGATATATGTTGCCCACACAGAGCGCCATCACCACGAATATCGCCATCTTGACTGATGACTCCTTGATTGGTAGGCAATTCACCAAAGAAGTGACAGCATTTCGCATTCCAGATAACATTTTTGGAACGGTGACATTGGGTGGCAATAGTGCGCTTAAAGTAGCCGTAGATAACCTCACGCGGGCGTTTTCATCACAATATCCATCTGTCACTGTGACGGCGGAATTACAGGGGCAAAATGTGGCTGTTCGTCGTTATTGTAATGGGGAACAGGATATAATCATTGTTGCAACACGCACACCAAATCAAGCGGTGTTCACACCCGATCAAGAAGTCGGTTGTCAAAATACCGTTGGGAAGTCGCTCACATTTGAATTGGGCAAGCAAGCTGTGGTTTTGGTGGCGAATGGCGATTTACGTCAAACCACACAACCAGATCAAGATGCGGGTTATAATATTTGCCTTACAGTAGACCAAGTATTGCGGATTTGGGCGACTAATCCAGAAATACCTGCAACCAACTGGAATATGATTGGTGATAATTTGCCCGATTTAGACTTGCAACTGATTGCTCCAACACCAGATCAAGGTGGTTTGTTGACCGATTTGTTATTGACCAAAATCGGTAGTCCTACATTGATTCTTCGGGATGATGTCGCCGAAAGTAATGATGATGCACGGTATCGTGCGACTGCCGTAAGCCTTGTCGAGGGATTGGTGACATATATGTCGTGGAACGATTATCTGACCGCGTCACAAGTCGAGGGGGCAAATTTGCAACTCATCGCTGTAGATGGCGGAGATGGCTGTGTGATGCCTTCTGCCGATACCATCGCTGATATGAGCTATCCCTATACGATTAACCATCAATTAATTGTATCGCAAAAAGCGTTGGCGCGTTCAGAAGTACAAGGTGTGGTGTGGTATTTGTTCCAAGATAGCAATTTTGCCACATTTGGTTTAATCGCTCGCAATGATTTGTCAACCGTGCGCGAAACATTGCAAACAGCATTTGCCGATGCCCTCACAGCATCACTTACGCCACAACCCGAAATCACACCAGAAGCCACCGCCGATGCAGAAATGACCCCTTCACCAGAAGCAACACCTGATACAGAACCAACACCAGAAGCAGAAGCCACCCCTGCTTCATAAAAAATGGGGTTAAATCAAAAAATTTTAGACACCTCTACAAACTTTGTAGGGGTGTTTTTACTTGTGGC
>PGTJ01000575.1 GCA_002794515.1 Phototrophicales bacterium | reverse complement strand
TCTCTGAGGTCATCAATCTGCCCCCAAAAATTGGGATAGCTGACGGCGAGCATGGCGGTATTTTCATCGAGCATATCGGCTAAATCTTGAATACTCGCGCCACCTTTATCGCCGACTAATTTTATATCGCGCCCCTGATGATATGTGCGAACCACGGCACGATATTGCGGGTTAATCGTTGGACTGAGGATGATTTTTTTACGCTTGTAGCGCCCAACTTCTAACGACATCGTGACCGCTTCGGCGAGGGCAGTCGCGCCATCATAATGGCTGGCGTTGGCGGCATCCATGCCCGTCAGGGCGCAAATCATGCTCTGATATTCATAAATGACTTGCAACGTGCCTTGACTCACTTCGGGTTGATACGGCGTATAGGCGGTATAAAATTCGCCACGCATCAGCATATGATTGACCACCGATGGGCTGTAATGATGATACGCCCCTGCCCCACGAAACAAGGCGAAATCGCCCGCGTGTTCGTTGGCTTCGGCATAGGCTTGCATCTCTGCCAAAATTTCCATCTCGCTCAGGGCTTTGGGGATGTTGATTTTTGGGAAGCGATGACTGGGGGGGACAGCTTCAAATAAATCTTCAATGGTGGTGACACCAATTTCGGCGAGCATCTGTTGACGCTCGGCTTCTGTATGTGGAATGTAGCTCATGGATGTTTATTTTATCCTTATAAACCGACTAATGACATCAATAGACCATAAGGACGCGATTTTTCGCGTCCTTACGGGTAGTTCACCAATTGTATGAGGGCTATTACCTAACGATTTTCGCAATAGGCGATATACGCATCAGCATCCATCAAATCGCTCAGGTCAGGCGCACCATCTAACTTGAGTTTGATAATCCACCCCTTGCCATAGGGGTCGCTATTGATGAGTTCTGGACTATCTTCTAATTCAGAATTGACTTCTATCACTGTGCCAGAGACCGATGTATATAAATCGGAAGCGGCTTTGACCGACTCGACCGAGCCGAAGCTATCGCCTTTTTTAAACGAATCGCCAACACTGGGCAATTCGACATAGAC
>PGTJ01000604.1 GCA_002794515.1 Phototrophicales bacterium | reverse complement strand
CCAATAACCTGACAAACCCCAACCAGCTCTCGGTGGGGCAACGCCTAATTATCCCAGCCGCAACACCACGACCATAAACCATCCCCTCAAAATCTCTTTGTTCCCCTTCTTTAAGATATTCACAGAAGGGGAACAACAACCCAACGGCTATTGACCTGCTATTCGACCTGCATACACAAACAAATTATCGAAGGCGATTTCAGTCATGTAACCCGCTTCAGATGCCACCAAAAACCCGACATAACCATTGGCAAAGGTATCATCTCGCACTTCATAAACCAATCGGTCATTGACATATAATGCCAAATAATCGCCAACGCACATAATCTTCATGCGATTCACCGCTACACCCTGATTGACCAACGGGGTATGATACCAGGCAATAATCGGTTTAATCTCGCCCCATCTGCCCATGCGAAGCGATGCCGTGCCATCACCACCGATGAGAAAATAATAACCGTTGGTGCTACCATCGGCAATCGAAGCACGGCACGCCACCCCATAAGCATTTTTGGGATGCGCTGATAATTGATTGGCATCTACAGTGATGATCACATCGGCATAATCACCCACGCCAAACCCCATGACAAACTGGTTGACATTCGCCGTCATGCGATATGCGCCATCGCGCACCCCGATTTGCACCGCGCCTTGTTGTCGATTATCCCAGCGCAGGGGACTATCAAATATTGTGCTATAAAGCAAATCGCCCTGTACCACATCGACAGTGGCACGGGGTGTGCATCCGACTAAAATAGGAATTATCAGCCCAAGCAAAAAGAATTGTTTGATATTCATAAAGATAATCATCTCATAAGAAAGTGAAGATAAGCAAAACCATTTATTGCCAACACACAAGTTCACGCT
>PGTJ01000456.1 GCA_002794515.1 Phototrophicales bacterium | reverse complement strand
CTGGGGTATAAGTCATGCCACGCCAACGCCCGATTTCGGGGACGATAACATAGGTCAAGCAGAAATGCTGATGGCAATCAGTAGCCCAATGCCGATTAAAAAGAGGCTCAATTGTCCTATGACATTGCGATATTCCATCGTCAGTCCTTTGCGAGTATAAAACAAGAGGGCATCATGCCCTCTTGTTCTGGGTAGTACGGGGTGAAATTAGAATTCCATTTCGCGGATAGAGGCGGCAATTTCGTCATTGCTGGCGCGACCGAGTTCAATCCATTCAAAAGTGAGAACATGGTCATTGCCCATGCCACCGCTTTGGGTGACTTTGGCGGCATAGAGTGTACCAGCAGACAAATCACCTTCGACATCGGCGACAAATTTGAAGAACATGACATTCGCGCCATCGTCACCAAAATAGACAGTTTTGCCATCTGGGGCGACCCAAGAATTTTCGTGGCTATAACGACCCATCGCATAGTGTTTGGTCACAGTTGTACCCATATCACTTGGCATGAGTTCAACAACCCAACCATAATCGTAGGGGTTAGCTTGTGTGCCACCCAGATATTCGGTCATCATTTCGACATTGGCTAAATCGCCAGCAAATGGTTCATATTCTTCGCTGGTTAAGCCGGTGTTCCATGGGGTGACAGCAGACCCACAGTTAATCCATGTGCCATAAACACTGCTAAAATCAACCATTGAACCACCATTGACAGTCCATGCCATTTCGCTATAAGAAAGCGATAATTCCATGACACCGCCAGGGATACCTTCGTAATTGACGAACAAGGTGCCTTCCGATTCTTCTTCATTGGTGGGCAACCACATAATACCATCGGGGTTATCACTTTCAAACATCAATTCGCCCGCAACAGTATAGATGCCACCAACAACTTGACTGTCATTGGCAGGAATTGCATCACCAGAGGTTGCCAACACTTGAATTTCACCAGCCGCCACACCGACAACTGTTTGGGCATCGCCAGTGGGGACTTCGATGGCTTCAAAATCGTCTGTATTGGCATTGAAACCGGTGACCACAATCACATTACCGCGATTATAGGGGGCGGTGTTGGTGCCATCAGGATGTTGATTGCTGAAGAACAAGTGACCAGCATCGCTGATATATACACCCGTCACTTCTGCGCCAACAGGTACATAACCAAAGCGTTTGAGCGAGCCATCGGCGGGGTCATATACCCAAAGCATGTTGTTGACGTGTCTACCGGTATCTTCGGCAATCCACAGACGACCACGTGCATCAATTGCCAAGCCATCGGGATTGGAGATGTTGTTCACATCACAAGGATTTTCTGCGCCATCGGTGAATGGACCGCCGACAACCAACGGACGTAATTCGCTGAGGTTATATTCGGCATCGAGGTCGCCTGCATACACAATACCACAACGATTTTCATCCACAGAAATTTCGCCTTCACCATCGGTCATCGCACCAGTGATGTCGCTCATGGTGATATAATATTTGCTGTTGGCTTCATCAAGCACCACCCATTCCATCTTGTTAAATTCGGCAGTAGCGCCCAAAGAAGCGCCAAATGCACGACTTTCTAAGAAGGCGGCATACGGATGGTCAAGCGGGATTTGTGTGGTGCTTTCTTGCCCGATAATGCTGATGCTGATGGTGAAAATCACCATCAGCAACGATAAAACAAGTAAAAAGCGTTTCATTTGTAGTTCCTCCTGAATGGATTTCATACGAATGTGCGCCCACAAATGTGGACATGAACTACCTTAACGTTGTCACATTACGTTTTTGCACACTTTCTATCAATCTACGATTAATCCTACTTTAATTTTTTATCACGGTCTGTAAATATAG
>PGTJ01000094.1 GCA_002794515.1 Phototrophicales bacterium | reverse complement strand
GGCTAGAACTTTGCAGAATGAACATATCTGCCCCGTCCATCCACAATAAATAGGGGGGCGATACATGCCAAAAATCTTCGCAGATGAGCATCCCCACCCGCCCAAAACGGGTATCGAAGGCACGGACATGCTCGCCCATATCGAAATAACGCGCTTCATCGAACATAGCATAGGTGGGCAAATAAATTTTGCGGTGAATATGCAGGCATTTACCTTTGCTCAGATACGCGCAGGCAATATAAAAGCGATTACGGCTATCCTGCTGGACAAATCCGAACACCACATCCAGATCATGGCTGGCGGTGAGCAATTGGGCAAAGGTTGGGTCATCGGGATGAGCGCGAATCGCCACTTCTGGCACAAGGTCTTGGACTTGATACCCCGTAAGCGATAATTCGGGGAAGATCACCAAATCTACGCCACGCGCTTTTGCCTGTGCGATATAATCGAGATGTTTGGTCAAATTGGCATTCACATCCCCTAGTTTGGGGTAAATCTGCGCCAATCCGATATGAATTTTCATGTGGAATTTCCTTTTGCTTATCGAATATAGACGGCATGTCACCGTCCATAGATGTCATGTTTAGATGATAACCATATTCCCCCCAAAATGATAGACACGGCACAGACGATGGTGGTATTTTGCCAACTGATGCCCCCCTCAATCCAACGCATAAACCCGTATCGGCACAGATTTGCCCTTCACCGATGTGGGTGGCATTTCTCGGTTATCGCCAATATCTCCCGCCGATAGGTACACTGCCTCGCTGATTAAAATGGTTGTGCCAAGTTCTTTATTGAGCGATTCAATGCGCGAGGCGATGTTGACCACATCACCAATAACCGTATATTCGATTCTATCAGGACTGCCGATGCTCCCCGCCACCAAGTCTCCACAATCGATGCCGATGCCAATCGAGAGCGATGGGAACTGCCCTGCATGTTGGATGTTCAAATCGGCTAATGCGTCTCGGATTTGCCTGGCAACCATCACCGCTCGCTTAGCGTGGTCATCATAGGGAACAGGCACACCAAATAACACCATAAAACCATCCCCCAAAAATTTATTAATCCATCCGCCCTGTTGTTGAATGAGTGGCTCAACCAATGCAAAAAAGCGATTCAAAATCGTCACCACCTCGATAGGCGATAATTTTTCTGCCATTGCGGTATAATTGCGAATATCCACAAACATCACACTGGCGTTCATCATCTGTGCTGATAAGCTCGCGCCTTGTTCACGCACCCGCATTGCCAATTCAGGGCTGATATAACGCCCAAAAGCATCATGCAACCGCTCACGCTCCTGCAACCCCTTAACCATCTGGTTAAATCCATGATTCAGCTCGGCAAATTCATCGGCGGTTGTGATAGGCAAAAGAACATCTAATTGACCATCGGCGACCAACTGCATGGCTTTGACCAATTCATCGGTCGGATTAGCAATTTCAGTGGCGATATGGCGAATGACAATGACCATCACACCACCAATCACCACCACAGGGGCAAAAGCAGTCATCATGAGTGGCAGTAAATAGGGTGTTGCATCATCAATATCGAACATCTGAAAGGTGTTGGCAACACGGATGATTAACGTGATTCCCAAAACAGTGACGGGGACGAGCATCAACCAGACCGATAAGGTGAATAACCGCCGATAAATTCCTAACGAAATAATGCGTTTTCGCGCAGTGGCTGATAAATCGCCCGCTTGATAATAAGCATATAATAAACTGGGATACAATAATCGTTTTACCGCAAAATATTCGAGTATGGCATGTGTTGCCACACCCACCACCAGCAATGTCATGATGATGCTATATTCAACCAACGACCAAGGGAGCAATCCTATATAGATAAGATAGGTCATCATGATAAGTAACACAGCATAAGGTGGTAATGTATGAAAGGTGAAAACACGAAAGACAGTGTTAATTGGATAATTTAAGAGGCGTATATATAAGTCTTGACGGGCTTCTGATGATAAGGGAGATTGTTCTAATGCTTTTAAGTGCCTATAAATTGGCTCAAAAGATAATTTGATGCCTACATAGTCGCTGATGAGAACGGTAATCAATACACCCATCGTTATAAACGACAGCAACGGCAATTGCGCTGTTGTCACCGCCACCATGATAAAAAACAAAACACCATTCAAAATGAATGCCCCGCCACCATAAATCAGTCCTAGTCGTAATAATTTTGTCTGCAATGCTTGGGCAGACAGAGGTGGTAATGTGTGTATTGACATCATATGGCATCCTCAATACTAAGATTTTTATACACATTCTAATCTCATGTGCCAAAATCGGCTAATTTTAGATGTGAAACATTTGAGAATCGGTTGCCGTATACCATAAATTCGCTATAATGATTTTTTAACGTGAGTGAGCAAAGGATAAACCGCCGTTATGGGATTTATAACAACATGGGAAAATGATGAAAAAACCATCTTACGGCAAATTTACACAGACCGATGGACGGTGGATGATTTTTTAGCCTGTACCGACAGGACATATCGGTTGCTGAAAAGCGTCCCACATACCGTACATATCATTATCGACCTCTCACAAGCCGTCCGTACCCCCAGTAACATCCTCTCTGTTATGCGCCATGTCGAACAACATGTTAATGAAAATCTCGGTCTCATCGCGGTTGTTAGCGCGGATGATTTTGCCAAAGAGGTGTTCATGCCCGCCAAGCGCATCGCGCCCAATGCCACCCGCAATATGATATTTTTGGAAACGTTGCCAGAGGCATATGCCCGTCTCATGGCGTATCATAGCGAAGCCAATTTGATGCCATCGTAGGGTGAGCGTGTTATTGGCGTAGTGGGCATAAAGTCCCGTTTTGTGTCATAATAGAGGGGATGAAGACAACATGATAAGGGAAAATGGGCATGTCGAGACGGGTCATATTGACGTTGATCAGCATGATATTACTGATGGCAGGATGCAGTGGCGATGCCATTCCACGCATCACGCCTACGGTGGATATGACCGATGAAGCCACACGAATCGCCCAAGAACCCACCACTACCCCTCTGATTATCATCACCAATACGGCGTTGCCATCGCCAACCAACACCCCCACACCCCAAATGAGCAACACACCAACGGCGACCCTCACAGCGACCCATACCCCCACCCCATCGGCAACCCATACGCCTAATCCGAGCGAGACCTACACGGCGACACCAACACCGACCAATACATCATCGGCGACACCAACATTGACTTTCACACCACCACCAACCGAAACACCCACACCATCCAATACCATCCCACCAAGCCTAACCCCTCTGCCATTGGCGATATTCACCAATACACCCAGCGCGACACCCACACCATCCAATACCTATACACCAACAGCAACCGCGACACCATCGGCAACTGCCACATGGTCGCCGACACCACAACCCACGCTCACCCCCATCCCGACCATCACACCGAGCGCCACCAATAGCCCCGTGCCGATTATCCCAACAGATATACCATTACCAACGGCAACACCCATCATCCCAACCGATACGCCTGCGCCAACCGACACCCCTGCACCGACTAATACACCGACACCCGATCTGACGCAAACGGCAATCAGCATCATCCAAAGACAAGCCACCGAGACGGCACTCGCACCAACCCCGACCTATACCCTCACACCAACGGCAACCGTGGATGAAGTGGCATCGGCAACAGCCTTATATGAACAAGTCGCCGCCACATTAACATCAGTGTTCGCCACGCGCACAGCCGAGTCGTTCACCGCGACACCATCGCCCACACCGACCGATACACCCATCAGCGAGGTGGATATCACGGCAACGGCGCTGGTGGCAACCATTAACGCGATCAACACGTTGAATGCACCAACACCAACAAGCACATTTTTTATGATAGCCACACCAACCCCCACCCCCAGCTTCGCGCCGACCATTGATGCCACACCAGTCGTCATCACCAGCACCGCCCCAGTTGAAGATTTGGGAATCGTCACACCCCCGATTGAGGGTGGAACACCCACACCACAACCCAGCACCAATACGCCTATCCCGTTCAGCCCACCGACAGTCCCGCCCTTGTTGGATGTGCCACCCACGGTCTCGCGGGATAGCATCCCACCATTTCAGCCCAATTTACAAATTATCGGGATTAACCCACAAGCCTTTGTACTCGACCCTAATGCTATTTTGCCCGCGCCAATCAATTTTGGCACAAGTGCCAGTGGCATCCGCTTATTTGTGCGTCATCCCTTCGACCCGAATCGGTGGATTTATACCGATAGTGCGGGTGTGTTATATGCCCGTGATAGCGTTGGCGAGGGTGTCGTGCCACTGGATGCGTTTCCTGCACCGACTCGCGCCGAGAACAATGTGTTCGTATCATCGGCAGGATGGTCGCCCAATGGGGTGTATGTCAGCATGATTATCAAGCCCGATAATCGCAATAACCGCGAAGGAGTGTGGATATGGGATGGTGGTGTGCCACGCCAATTATTACATGATTGTCCCTATCAAGGACATGAAGGGTGCTTCTTGGCGGGGAGCATCCCATTTTTATACG
Source organism: Phototrophicales bacterium (assembly GCA_002794515.1). Taxonomy (GTDB): domain Bacteria; phylum Chloroflexota; class Anaerolineae; order Aggregatilineales; family Phototrophicaceae. The sequence goes on along the minus strand of PGTJ01000094.1, from coordinate 3,722 downwards.
ATTCGCAAGAAATTTTATGGTCGGGTGGCGGGGGTTTATTAGCTGTGCGCGTTATCAACCGTAATGCGCCACAAGATGGTGGTGGGCGCGGGGCAATCTTCATCATAACACCCGATCACAATCCACAAACCCCGCCGAATTATGTCTTAGCATACGATTACGCCCAATGGATGCGCGATGGACGTTTGCTGGTCAGTGGCTTTAATCCACAAGGACGTGTGGTGATTGCCACCGTCAACTTTGATGGGTCTGGCGAACAAATCTTGCTCGATGGGTCTGAACGGGGGTTGTGGCTACAAAATGCCATACAAGCCCCAAGTGGCGCGGTTTATGCGCTGGGCAGACCCGCCAGCGATTTTAATGCCCCATTGCAAATCATCGATAGCGCGGGCAACTTCCTCACAGGACCCATCGGCACAACCGCCCCTAGCCGTGTGGCGTGGTCGCCGAATGGCAATGCGGTCTTGGTCGAGGCAGGTGGACGGCAATATTTGGCACAAATCAACGGCGCTATCCAAGACATCACAGGCACAACGGGCGGTATCGTCACCAATTGGGTGACGGGTCCCGTGCCGTCATCTGCCCCACCACCGCAATATATCCCGCCAGGTGTAATAGAAGATAGCGAATATGCGCCGAATCAGCAATTACAAGTGATTGCACGCGAATTGAATGTGCGTCCAGCGCCGAACACAGGCAATATCCCTATCACCGTTTTACGAGCGGGCGAATTTGTGCGGATTGTGGCGGGTCCTGTCGATGGCGAAAATCATGTGTGGTGGCAAATCCAAACGGCAGATGGCGTTTTGGGGTGGATTGCAGGGCGCATTAATGGTGCAGATACCTTGCGAGTTGTGCCAGAATAAAACAATCGCACCTTAAAAATTGCATTACAGACCATTTCCGAGTACGATGAATATAGTGGCATAAAATTGGAGTCGATTTGGCATGTCTGATAAACCCCAAATAACAGGCGATTGGGACTCTCCATCGGGTATCATTCAACGCCCAACGGATATCCCCCCAAAGCCCGAACATCTACCAAACAAGAAAAGACGCGAGCCGCGTGATGACATGGGTGCAACAACAGGAATGATACCCGTTGTCACAGAAGGGACAGATGTCCATGCAGAGCGGGATACAGATAAACACAACGGAGAATAAATTGGCGAATAGCGCCTACAATCAAAAGGATGAATATATGACCAGGGGACGGATTTATGAAGCGGTCAAACGCTTTTTTGAAGAAGATGATTGGAAATTTTATGAAATGGCAGATGCCCCTGTCTTGATGATGACATTCAGTGGCAAAAATGGGCGGTGGACATGTTATGCCCAAGCGCGTGAAGCACAAGAACAATTTGTATTTTATTCGGTTTGCCCCATCAATGCCCCACCTGATAAATTGAATCAGGTGGTGGAATTTATCACCCGCGCCAATTATGGCATGATTATCGGCAATTTTGAACTCGATTATAATGACGGCGAAATTCGCTATAAAACGAGCATTGATGTCGAAGGGGCAGATTTTCCGCCGATTTTGGTCAAACAAATGGTTTATGCCAATGTGGTGGTTTTAGACCGTTATTTGGCGGGCATGATGCGCGTGATTTATGCCGATGGCAACCCTGCCGATGAAATCGCCAAAATTGAGAGCCTGCCACAAGGAATTTCACTCGATGGGGATAGTGATGTGATTAGCAAATTGCGCCAAGAGTTCATCAGCCAAATTGAAGAATTGCTCAGCGATGTGCAATTCGATGAAGAAGACACATCACCTGCCGATGATGATGACAAGCCACTACCACCTGATATGACATAAGGCGGTTTGGTTATTTATCTTATCTGCAAACGCCCAACATCCGATGGGCGTTTTTGCATCTTAGATTAAAATCTGCTATTGGGTCTAAATCGGGTTATAATAAAGGGGATGACAACATCTTAACCATGTCAAGTTGAGGATAACATGCCAATGAATGGCACATCAACAACCGAACACATCGATAAACTCATCGCTCATGCACGAGAATTGCGCCTGCGCGATGTGACGGGCGCGATTGCCCTGAGCGAAGAGGCGTATAAGCTCTCGACAGAGGGTGAGTTTGCCTCTGCCCCTTATATCAAAGGGCAAGCCGAAAGCCTGATTAATTTAGCCTTATGCAATGCACATCTATCCAATATCCCCGAATCGCTCACACAAACATTGAACGCACGGGCATTATTTCGGGTGATTAGCGATATTCAGGGCGAAATTTTGGCGCTCATCTTATTGGGTGGGATGAATCAAGATTTAGGCAATTATCCCTATGCCCAAGAGGTGGCGCTAGAAGCATTGCACTTGGCAGAACGCACCAACGACAAGCGCTCACAAATCCGTGCCGCCAATATCATCGGCTTGGTTTATTTGGGGACGGGCAACGCCGATGAAGCCCTGAAATATTTTTATAAATGTCTGGATTTGAGCGCCGAATTGGGCATCAAACGCTCGCGGGGGGATGTGTATAAAAACATCTGTCAGGCATATATCACCAAAAAGAAATATGCCCGTGCGATGATTTTTGCCCTACAAGCCTTGCAACATTATCGTGGGCTAAATTATCAACAAGGCGAAGCAGAAGTCTTGACAGAGATCGGCAAAATTTACGAAGAATTGGGCAACGATACCCGCGCCTTGTTGGTCTATGTAGAATGTTTGGTCGAGGCGCAACGCTCTGGCAACCAACGGGCAGAGAGTAGCGCCCTCGCCAGTTTAGGACGCATCCACCTGCGTCAAGATGAATTGGCACAAGCCTTGCGCCTACTCAATGATGCACTGGCATTGGCAAAAGTGGTGAGCGCCCCGCAACTGCTCGGCGAAATTCACCTCACCTTATCGGATGCCTACGAAAAAGCGGGCGATTTTATGCTTGCCAATCAGCATTTCAAAGAATATCATCGTATCCATACTGAAATTTTCAACGAACATGCCGATACACGCCTCAAAAATCTGCAAGTGCTTCATCAGGTCGAGACCGCCCGTCAACAAGCAGAAATTCATCAATTGCGGAATATCCAATTACAAGAGGAAATCAAAGAACGGCAAAAAGCACAAGAAACACTGCTCATCTTGAATGGGCAACTGCAACAAGAGATCAAACAACGCGAGCAACTCATCGCCGATTTAGATGCCTATACCCACACCGTTGCCCATGACCTCAAAAATCCGTTGTCGCTGGTGGTCGGTTACACATCGCTCATATTAGCCTATTATGCCGATGATTTGCCCGCAGAGGTCTTAGAATGGATACAAGCCATTGAGCATACCAGCAACAAGATGAACACCGTCATCAACGAATTATTGCTTTTGGCGCGGATTCATCAACAAGCGATCGAGGTGCAACCATTGGCGATGAGCGAAATTGTCGCCGAAGTCCATAGCCAACTCATTCATAAAATCAATGAGATGAATGCCGAGATCATCATGCCTAGCGAATATCCAACTGTACTCGGTCATGCCCCATGGATAGAACAAGTTTGGAGCAATTACATCAGCAATGCTCTAAAATATGGTGGCAGACCGCCGAAGGTCGAGATTGGTTATACGCCCTTGCCTGATGAAGGTGTGGTGAAATTCTGGGTGCGCGATAATGGTGATGGTTTGAGCCAAGAGGCGCAAGCACAGTTATTTTCGCCATTCAGGCGCTTTTCTGAAGGCAAAGCCGAAGGGCATGGTGTGGGGTTAT
>PGTJ01000644.1 GCA_002794515.1 Phototrophicales bacterium | reverse complement strand
TAATGTATTCTCAATAAAGCGCGATAGCGCATATTCGTCATTCATATTGGTCGCCTGAATGGTCGTCAGACTTTTATCGGTGAAATGCCTCAGCAGATACACATATTCCTCTTTGGCATGATAGGCTACTGCCTGCAATATTGTTTCTAGCGATACATCCCGTCCGTCAACGCGGGCTTTAAGCGTATCACGGCGCTCGATCGTCATGCCATGCTTATCCGATGTGGTAAAGACAGTCGACACTAGGGCGATTGTCCGCTCTGACCAACGGCGGTAATCCATATGGGCTTCTTCGGGAATTTTGCCACCGCGCATCAGCAAGCGCAGGGTTTTCCAAAATGCACGACTGTATTTCATAAATGTACGCATAAAACTGCTATTCGCCTTTCATCAGCGCTAACAATCCATAACTCAACCCACTGGTACACATACGGAACAATCCAAACATCGGCGCGATGAATAATCCCAACAAGCCACCGTATAATATCAAATCTTCAAGGAATACTGCTTGCCCATAGATGGTATTCAATTGGGCATATAACAACCCAACGCGCACCGCAACCGCCCACATCATACCAAATCCCACCCCAACAAAAAAGCCCGTGATAAAACCTTGCCGACCAGAACGCCAAATGATATGACGCAGGGTGTCTTTGGGTGTGATTCGTTCTGGCAATTCACCCCCTGTCATGCCAATGGCGATAAAAAAGG
>PGTJ01000733.1 GCA_002794515.1 Phototrophicales bacterium | reverse complement strand
GGCTAGACCGTATCGACACATCTAATGGTGCCATTTCGAGGACTTCTGCCAAAATCGAGGCGGCACGGGCATTCTCATCCCGCGACATATAGGCTTTGGCGATGACATTATATTTATTAATCGCCTGACGCAAGCGCCCTTCATGCATCATGATTTCTGCCATACGAACATGCAACGGCAAATAATATGGCGATGTAATCATGGCATTATGACATTCATCCATCGCCAACACGAACAAGCCATGTTGGATATAATTATCGATACGCGCCAGCGTGCCAGCTAGTTTTTCGCTACCACCTGTGCCTAAAAAGTCGACAACACCTTGTTCACCTTGATCTTGGAACACCTCTTCGAGATGTTTGCGCGTCTCTGCTACACGTTTTTTCCAATCTGCCCCACTGAGCAAATCGGAAAAGCGTTTGTTAATCGCGGCTAACATTTCATCAGACCGACCATCTAATGCGG
>PGTJ01000818.1 GCA_002794515.1 Phototrophicales bacterium | reverse complement strand
GAATGTCTGTGTGGGGATGCGTGTATTGACCAGATAGTATCCCTCGGTATTAAACAAATAGGCAAATCCGTCTTCACCATTTGGGTGCACTAGATCTAAGACTCGTTGCGCCAAAAAATCGATGATAACTATTCCCGTCAAACGGTTGCCAAAATAAATGGGCGTGGCATAACGGATGAGGGGCATGACCGACCCATCGGCTTGGATATAAACTGTTGGGGGGGTGCCTTCTCGCCTTAACTCGAGCGGGGAGATATATAACCCGCCCTTGGGCAAAGATGCGGTATTCATGAAATAGGCTTGGTCGGCTTTGTTTTGTAATTGTTCTGT
>PGTJ01000125.1 GCA_002794515.1 Phototrophicales bacterium | reverse complement strand
TCAATAAGATGAGTATTCGCATGTGGATGATTGTAACTGCGGTATAATAGGGTGTGTAGGGGCATTCTCGTTCGTGCCTAAAAGAAAATATTGAATAGTGCTGTTCATTTATCGGATATATTTGAGGAAAAATCATGATGGATACCCGTACATTTGACCAAATTTATGCCCATGTCCCTGGGCATCAACGCCAAGCCTTGCAAGAATTCCGCCAAAATCATCCGCCACGCACGACCACGCATAACGGTGTGGTTTGGGAATATCTGGTGGCGGGTGATAAATCGAATCCGCCACTGCTTTTATTAGTGGGTGGTTTGCGCGTTGCCGATGCCGCCTACGAAAATATCCCCATGCTGGCGGATGAATTTTATGTGATCACACCCAGCTATCCCTCAGTCGAGACGATGGCAGAACTGGCAGATGGTTTATGTGCCGTGTTGGATGCCGAAGGTATATCCAAAGCGCATGTATTAGGCGGATCATTCGGCGGGATGTTGGCGCAGGTGTTCGTGCGTCGGCATATGAACCGTGTGGATCGGTTGATTATCTCCACCACCACGTTGCCCGATGCCAAACTGGCAGAACGCTATCTGACAGCGCTCCAGATGATGTCTGAATTGCCCGAAGCCGAAGCCCTCGAAGGCACAAAAAAGTGGATGTTCGAGACAATCGCTCCGCATGAAGAAAAAGTCGATTTCACCCGCGCCTTTGTGGATGAGTTGTATTCGCAACGCCTGAATAAAGCGGATTTAATCAGCACACAACGGTGCTTGGTCGATTTTCATACCCAATATCATTTCACTGCCGATGATTTGGCGGGGTGGGGTGGGCATATTTATGTCCTCGAATCCGATAATGATGCCACATTCGATGAGACGGTACGGGCAAAAGTGCGCGAGTTGTATCCGAATGCCATTCATTATGTTTTTCATGGCGCGGGGCATTCTCCTGCGACCACCCAGCGCGATTTATATTTTCGCGTGGTGAAAGATTTCTTGAAGGGATAATGTCATTGGTGCGTGTGGTGGGGGAGGTCGCCGAAAGAAAAGATGATGTGCAACGGGATTAAGGCATTGACACCCATGCAAAAAAAGGGGATAATTCCCCACGCTATCTTCTACAAAGATAGTCAACATCAGGCTTGAAAACGGTTGTAAAATCATGCTATAATGACACCGTTACCAACCATACTGTAATTTTGATGTGATGCCTCCATAGCTCAATTGGCAGAGCACATTACTTGTAATAATGTGGTTATGAGTTCGAGTCTCATTGGGGGCTATATCTACCCCAAATTACAGGTTAACAAATTCATATGGGTCAGTGTCCCGAGCGGCAAAGGGGAATGACTGTAAATCATTTGCGGGAACGCTTCGTAGGTTCGAGTCCTACCTGGCCCACTGTATCACCTGCCTATGTAGCTCAGTGGTAGAGCGCTTTCTTGGTAAGAAAGAGGTCATGGGTTCAATCCCCATCATAGGCTTTTTATCATCACACGCGATCAATTGGTTTTGAGGAGTAAGTGGTCACATGGCAAAAAAAGGAAATCGCATCGTGGTGAAGATGCGTAGCACCGAGAGCGGTCATATCTATATCACCTATAAAAACCGCCGTAACGACCCGAATCGGTTAGAGCTAAAAAAATATGACCCATTCGTGCGTCGCCACGTCATTTATAAAGAAGCAAAATAGGTTATGGCGTAATTGCGCCATTTGTGATATACTGATTTACACATAGGGGTGTAGCTCAATTGGCAGAGTAGTAGAGTCCAAATCTATTGGTTGCGAGTTCGAGTCTTGCCACCCCTGCACAAAACCTAAAACACCGTCAAATTTGGCGGTGTTTTAGTTACCCTAGACGGTGTAAAATAGATACCTACCTGTTTACTGATAGCATATCACGAGTGATTGAAGGAGATGTCGCTCACATGGCACAAGAGGCGATAGAGAAAAATTCTGGACGGCGCAGACGGGGCAACCTTGCCGAAGAAGTGTTGGAAGAAGTAGAAGAATTAGAAGAAGAAATCGATGAAGAAGAGGATGAAAACAAGGGTAGCGCCTATACCGAACGCAAAGGGCGTGCGACCCCCGGTAAGCGCAATCGTCAGGTCGAAGCCGAAGATCGTGGCAATTTTATTGTGCGGTTCTTTCGGGGCATCCGCAATTATCTGCGTGGTGTGAAAGAAGAACTCGAAAAAGTGGTGTGGCCCACCCGTGAAGAACTGGTGCGGTTATCGCGCATTATCCTCATCGTAACCCTGACGATGGCGATTGCCTTGGGCATTCTGACATTCTTGTTCAACGAATTATTCAAACTCGGATTCGAGAATAATGTGGTGTTCTTGTTGTTCTTTGCTGGCATGGGTGTGTTGTTCTTCATTGGTTCTCGTGTATTCCGAAACAGCGAGACATCGTACTAAGAGTAGATAGAGGCACGAGCCACCTATGGCAGATAAGAAAGAAAAATCTAAGAAAAACAATCCCGATACCACCAACGCCAATCCAGCGCCGATGCTCGATGACGAAGCACCACCGACTTTTGCCGAAGGTGAACAGCAAAAGCAATGGTATGTGGTGCATTGCTATTCGGGCTACGAAGAAAAAGTGCGCTATGCCATCGAGCAACGCATTGAGAGTATGGGCATGACGGGTAGTATCTTTGATGTCATTGTCCCCGAAGAGGAAGAAATCGAGATCAAAGATGGCAAACGGCGCACCATCAAACGGCGTATCTTCCCCGGATACATCCTCGTCCAGATGAAAATGGATGAAGATTCGTGGTATGTCGTGCGGAATACACCGGGTGTCACCGGGTTTGTGGGTATGGGTAATGAACCCACACCCCTACGCAAAGAAGAAGTTGACCAAATCATGTCGCGCATGTCCGATGAAGCACCGAAAATCAAGGTCAATTTCAAAATTGGGCAAAAAGTTCGCATTGTCGATGGACCCTTCAACGATTTTATTGGCGAGGTCGCCGATATTGATGTCGATAAATCCAAAGTCCGCGTGATGGTCAATTTTTTTGGCAGGGAAACACCTGTCGAATTGGATTTCTTAGAAGTTGAAAAGATATAAGCAAAATTGGCACGATTGGCTATGGCAAATTTTGCTTTTTTCGGGTACATTTACCCGTCGCAGTCATTAACACGATTAATCATAGCCAGAAGAGGATTTAGATGGCAAAGAAAGTCAAAGCGATTGTCACCCTCCAGCTTCAAGCTGGCAAAGCCAATCCCGCTCCCCCCGTCGGTCCGGCGTTGGCGCAACACAACATCAACATCATGGGTTTCTGTAAGGAATATAACGCCCGCACGAGCAATCGTATTGGCGAAATTATCCCCGCAGAAATCACCGTTTTCACCGATGGCTCTTTCAAGTTCATCCTGAAAAGCCCGCCAACTTCGTTCTTAATCAAGAAAGCCGCTGGTGTTGAAAAAGGTGCGTCTACACCCAATACACAAATTGTTGGGTCGCTCACCCGTAAGCAAGTGCGCGAAATCGCTGAAATTAAAAAAGAGGACATGAATGCCCTCGATATGGAAGCGGCGATGCGTCAAATTGAAGGTACTGCCCGCCAAATGGGTATCACCATCAAAGATTAGTGTTTCGTTTAGCTGTGGGAGGGCGCATTTGCCCATCTGACCACAAGGAGAATAATTGATGTCTGGTAAGCGTTATCAAGAACTACTCAAAAAATTCGACCGTCAATCGTATTATCCATTGACGGAAGCCATCACTATGGCGAAATCGATGGCAACTGCTAAATTTGATGAGACCATCGAAATGCACTTCCGTTTAGGGATTGATCCCCGTCATAGCGACCAACAAGTGCGTAGCACCGTGTTATTACCGCATGGTCTGGGTAAAACCGTGCGCGTCCTCGTCTTTGCCGAAGGCGAAGACGCTCGTCTCGCTCAAAATGCGGGCGCAGATATCGTCGCCGATGATGAAATTATCCAAAAAATTCAAAAAGAGGGCTTCTTAGATTTTGATGCCGCCCTCGCCGTCCCATCGATGATGAAAAAAGTCGGTGTTGTTGCTCGTATCCTTGGTCCGCGTGGCTTGATGCCCAATCCCAAAGCTGGGACGGTGGTCGAAGCACAAGATTTGGAACGTGCTGTCAACGAACTCAAAGCCGGTCGTGTGGAATTCCGTAACGATAAAACGGGCAATCTGCACATCCCGCTCGGTAAAGCCAGCTTTGATGCCCAAAAATTGATCGAAAATGCCCAAGCAGTGGTCTCTGCTGTGAATGCACAACATCCTAGCACCATGAAGGGTGTTTATATCCGCCGTGTTGTGGTCACATCCACCATGAGTCCGGGTGTGCGTGTCGACCTGACCACCCTCAATAACTAATCATTATCTTGTCACTTGCCTATAACCAACAGACCTACACCGCGTAGGTCTGTTTTGCTTTAGGTGATAGCCGTTTGGTGCGTTATCCATTATAATTAGATACAACATTCAAAATTTTTTAAGAAAGGATGTATCGATGCACATTCTAATCATTGGGGGGACGCATTTCATCGGCTTGGCATTGGTCAATGCGCTACATCATATGGGGCATCAGGTGGCGGTATTGCATCGTGGACAGAGCAATACCGATTTGCCCAATGGTGTTCAGACCATTTTGGGCGATATGAACCACCTTGCAGATAGTCGTGATGCAATCGTGCAATTCGCGCCCGATGCCATTTTGCATAATGTCGTCATCAATACAGGACATATTCAACAATTGCTCGATGTGGCGCAAGGCATCACCACGCGCCTTATCATGACCAGTAGTATGGATGTATATCAAGATTTTGGGCGTGTTTTGGGTTTAGAAAATTCGCCCATTCAAGATCACATCCTCACTGAAGATTCCCCATTGCGGACGGTTTTATATCCTTATCGGCGTAATTTTGAAGACCAGCCTCAACATCCTTATTATAATTACGATAAAATCCCCTGTGAACAGATGTTGATGAATGCCCCTCATATACATGCCACTGTGTTGCGTTTGCCGATGGTGATCGGTGAGCGCGATAAACAACGTCGCTTGTATTATTGGGTGAATCAGATGCAATCGGGCAGAAAAGCCATTGTCATCGATGAAATCTCGGCGCAGTGGCGTTCTACTTATGGTTATGTCGACAATGTTGCCCAAGCGATGGCGCTGGCTTGTGTGGATGAGCGTGCCATTGGGCAAATTTATAATGTGGCAGATGGCATATTCGACACCCTCAGCATGGCTTACAAAGTGAAGACGGCGATGAATTGGGATGGGCGATTTGTCGTTTTGCCCAGTAACCAATTGCCCGATGTATTGCGATTTGATTCCGTCCCACAATCGTTACAAGTCTCATCCGAAAAAATCGAGCGTGAATTGGGCTTTACCCGCCGTGTCCCCTTTGATGAAGGTGTTGCCCGCACCGTTGCCTGGGATCTTGCCAATCCACTCGACCCGTTGCCACCACAATTCAACCCACAATATGAAGCGCAGGATGCTGTTTTATCACGCCTAAATGATTAAAATTTTCATAGAAGGCTTTTGTGTCGAGAACAATAGTGCTATAATGAAGCATGTGTTATCTGGCAAAAAAAGTGATACACTAGAAAACGTGTCGGCACGATTATAAGGCGCGAGAATGGCAACCCCTCTGAATTGCATCGGCGTATTGGCACATCCATTACGCCCACAAACCTATCCCATTGCACAACAATTACGTGCGGTGATACAAGCCCGCGGCTTAGACGCATGGGTATACACATCATGGAAACCCGAAGATGTGATGAGCAACATCCCACAAACCGATTTGGTCATCGCTATTGGCGGTGATGGGGCGATGTTGCGCTCCTCACGGGTGTGTTCGGCTTATGGTGTGCCGATTTTGGGCATTAATATGGGGCAATTAGGTTTTTTGACCGAAATTACCGATTACACCCAATGGCAAGACCAGCTCGAAACTGTTTTGCGCGGTGATTATTGGATAGAAACCCGCGCTATGCTCACTGCCCAAGTGTTTCGCGATCATCACCTGATTGCACAAAGTGATGCGCTGAATGATGTGGTCATCAGTGGTAGCACAGTCGGACGCATGATACGCCTAAAGACTTATGTGGATAACGATTGGCTCACCACTTATCATGCCGATGCGTTGGTGGTGGCTACGGCTACGGGGTCTACCGCCTATGCGTTGGCGCTGGGTGGTCCGATTTTACCACCAGAATTACGCAATATCCTGATTGTGCCTTCTGCACCGCATTTGAGCATGGAACGCCCGATTGTCTTGGCAGATGGAGCGCGGGTGATGGTGCATCCCATGGCGATTAACGATAATCATATGCTCATCTCGGTCGATGGACAGACCCTTTGCCAAATCCAAACCGATGATATGATCCGCATTCAGGTGAGCGATAAGGCATCACAATTTGTCCGTTTGCGCGGGCGTAATTATTTTTATCGGGCATTATTAGATCGTTTAGAACCGCGTGTTGGGCGCTCTGAACAAGAAGATTTATGAAGGGGATACGATGACCGACCTGACACCAGATGAAATTCATTATTGCCAAGTGCATCCAGATATCGAGACCGAATTGCGTTGTAATAAGTGTGAGCGGTATATGTGCGCCAAGTGCGCCGTGAATACCCCTGTTGGATATCGTTGTCGAGAATGTGTGCGCCAAGTCGAAAACCAATTTTTTAGCGCCACTAGCAATGATTTGTTCGTCACATTTGCCGTTGGCGCTGGCTTGTGCATCATCGGTGGGGTGGTGGCATCCCTCGTTAATTTTATCCTGTTTAATTTTTTCATTGGTATCGTGTGGGCGGGCTTGGTATCTGAGGCGATTTTACGGGCGACCAACCGCCGTCGTGGTCGTCATAGTGGCGAAATTGCCGTTGCTGGGGTGATTATTGGGGCGTTCATTGGCGCTGGTGGGTATGCCCTGAATAGCTATGAACGCATTTATGGCAATATCATCGCGCTGGCACGACAAGCCAATATAGACCCCGCCACGCAACCGTGGTATGTGCCGATGGGCGATTTTTTGCTCTCGAATATCTTCTCGATTGGCTTACTCATTTTTGTTGGCATTGTAGCAGTGACAGTTTATTCACGGATGAAATCATAACCATGTTAGAAGAATTACGT
>PGTJ01000787.1 GCA_002794515.1 Phototrophicales bacterium | reverse complement strand
CGTTCTGCACCGGTCAGGCTGATGATAATCTCCATCGATTGCGCCAACACCGCCTCGAGATCAAATGTGGTATTGATACGCGCTGATGTCTCTGCTAAAAAGCGCAATTGCCCCAATTCGGTCATATCATCTGCCAACTGTTTTTCGAGTATGTTCAAATCATTGACCATAGCACTGATCGCCTGAAGCGCCATCGGCGGGATGGTGAAGCCACGCTGTTTGAGGACATCGCGCTGGGTACGGAGTGATGCCTCGGTTTCTTCAATCAATGATTTCAGGTTACTAATTTCTACAAGTGCAGATTGTTTTGGGTTATCGATTGCCATAGCACCTATACTTGGGATAAATGGATGAATATCACACATTATACACCAGATT
>PGTJ01000776.1 GCA_002794515.1 Phototrophicales bacterium | reverse complement strand
CCAATACCACCCGATGCGCCCCAAATGAGTGCAGACGGCATAGCCATTTCTCCTTATTTGACCTGTGCGATTAAATCATCTATTTGCGGATGGTCGGCGATATGTACACTGTAATAGGCATAGATGATCTTGCCATCCTTATCCACAATAAATGTCCCCGACATCATTTGTGTGTTGCCTGTGGGCATCCCGCCGATATTGCCTTTTAGCACATTTTTTAGGGCAATCTTGCCGACTTCTGGTGTGGCAAGTTCTTTTGCGGTGGCATTTTTAAGCCCATAAGCCCGATGAGCGCTATCACCACCTGCTTCTGATACCAGACAAATGGTGCAAGGCGATAATTTAGGGCAATAACGTCCCGCATGTTTGGGTTCGCCAATGCCAACACTCACCACTTGT
>PGTJ01000159.1 GCA_002794515.1 Phototrophicales bacterium | reverse complement strand
GTGTTTGAAGAATGCCTCGTTAGCGAAGAGATGGCATACGGCTGTTCGGGAATCAGCACCAGCGTTGGCACAAATGGCTTGGGGTCTTTGCCGATTATTTTGGGTGGTAGCGAGGCACAAAAAGAATATTGGCTCGGTGAACGGTTGGTAGATAAAGGCGAATTCGTCTCGTATGGCGTGACCGAAGCCGCGGCTGGCTCGAATGTCGTTGGCATCCAAACCCGTGCCGAGAAAAAAGGTGCGAAGTATATCATCAATGGCTCGAAGACCTTCATCACCAACGCCAGTTATGCCAACTTCTTCACCGTATTCGCCAAAACAGACCCCAATGCTGGTCATAAAGGCATGTCTGCTTTCATCATTGACCGCAACACCCCTGGCGTAAGCGTTGGCAAAAAGTTTGATAAACTCGGACAACGGGCATCCGATACCGCCGAGATTGTGTTTGAAAATGTCGAAGTGCCAGAAGAAAATCTCATCGGCAAAGAAGGCACAGGCTTTTATTTGGCGATGAAAGTATTCGATTACAGCCGTCCGGGTGTTGCCGCAGGTGCGCTGGGCTTACAACGCCGTGCATTAGAAGAATCGATTAAATATGCCCGTGAGCGCGAAGCATTCGGTCAACCCATTTTCCAACACCAAGCCATTGGTCATAAAATTGCCGATATGGCTATTAATTACGAAGCCGCCCGTTTGTTGGTGTGGCAAGCCGCATGGGCAGTCGATCACGGTGTGGTGAATCCACGTCTCGCCGCTTATGCCAAAGCCTTTGCCGCCGATACCGCCACCAAAGCCGCCGTAGATGCCGTGCAAGTATTCGGTGGATATGGCTTCATGAAGGAATATCCTGTTGAAAAATTGCTCCGCGATGTGAAAATCTTCCAAATTTACGAAGGCACGAGCGAAATTCAACGCAACATCATCGTGCGCGAATTGTTCAGATAAGCCCAATTCTTTAGGGCAAGGGATATGTCCCTTGCCCTGATCGGCATCTCCTTTTGTTGATGACAACGATGAAATTAGCATTCATTTTGCTCATCGATGTTGATCTCAAACCGAATCGAAATTTGACGAGATGAGGCGCATGACCTACAATTTGCTCATACTCATCATATAGTGAAGGATATGCCCTTATGTCCAACGTCAAAAATTATTATGAAATACTCGGCGTGAGCGAATCTGCCAGTGATGATGAAATCAAGCAAGCCTTCAAAGCACTCGCCAGTCAGGTCTCTGGACCCGATGACCCGCGTGCCGAACCCTTGCGCGAGGCATATGCCGTATTGCGCGACCCGCAAAAGCGCGAAAAATACGATGCGTACCTGAGCAATAACCGCCCTGTGAGTACAGGCAATCTACGCCCTCTCACCTCGCAACTGAAGAACACATCTATGCCTGCATCGAATGATGATGCACAAAAATGGGAATATCTCACATTGCTCTCAACACGCAATTACGGCACAGTGAAATATTATGTGAACGGTGAGCATCAATCGCATATGAAGAACATGAAGCTCATCGTCATCATGAATGATTTAGGCGGGCAGGGTTGGGAGATGGTGGGCATCACCACCGACCTCAAATCGGGCGCGGCAACATATATCTTCAAGCGTCCCACAGATGTTGCCCCAGAACCCATTCGCAAACGCCCCAACGCATAGGATAGGCACATGAAGCCGATGTCATTCGATTTTAAGTCACGGCGCTCGATGATTGTGGCGCATCGTGGCATGGTCGCCAGCGAAAATCCGCTCTCGGCACAAGCAGGCTTGGCAATTTTACGGGCAGGTGGCAATGCGGCAGATGCGGCAATCGCCGCCGCCGCCGTCATGAATGTCACTGCGCCTGCTTCTACAGGTGTTGGTGGTGATTGTTTTGCTTTGTATTATGAAGCCAGCACGGGCAACGTATATGCCCTCAATGGCAGTGGACGCGCACCCAGTGGCTTGACTATCGAATTTTTGGCGAAGGCGGGGATTAGCGGTGAAATTCCCCCGCGCAGTGTCCATGCTGTGACTGTCCCTGGCGCAGTGCGCGGTTGGGAAGATTTGCTCAATCGGTTTGGTACGATGACCTTCCGTGAGGTATTGCAAGATGCCATCCACTATGCCGAAATTGGCGCACCTGTCACACCGATTTTTGGCGAAGCATGGAGACGCGCTGAAAATTTCCTCAAACATAGCCCGAATACAGAAGAATACCTGCCCAATGGGGTTGCCCCACAAGTCGGTCAACTCGTGCAGATTAAAGGACTCGCCAAGACATTCCGCGCCATCGCCGAAGGTGGTGCAGAGGCATTTTATACGGGCGATACCGCTCGCGCCATCATCAGCACCCTAGAGGGGTTAGGTGGCACGATGACCCTAGATGACCTCAAGGCGCATACCTCCACATGGGGCGATTCGATTCGCACCGTGTATCATGGCGTGACTATCCACGAGCATCCGCCTAATGGGCAAGGCTTAGTTGCATTACAAGCATTGGCTATCGCCGAAGGCTTAGGACTGGCTGATTATGAATGGGATTCGCCCCAGCGCTTGCACCTGATGGTCGAGGCGATGCGCCTCGCCTTTGCCGATGCCCGCCAATATATCGCCGACCCCGATCAGGTGCATGTGCCAGTATCGGGATTATTAGATCCTGCCTATATCGCCTCGCGCCGTGCCATGATTGATGCCAATCGTGCCATGCACCCCAGCTTTGGCATCCCACCCAATAGCTCCGATACCATTTATCTGTGTGTGGTGGATGGTGAAGGCAATGCGTGTTCATTCATCAACAGTTTGTATATGGGCTTCGGTACGGGGATCGTTGCCAAAGGTACGGGCGTATTTTTGCAAAATCGTGGGGCAAATTTTGTGCTAGACGCACATCATCCCAATGCCCTCATGCCCAACAAACGTCCTTATCATACAATTATCCCGGGTTTAGCGACCAAAGATGGTCAGTTATGGGCGGCATTCGGCGTGATGGGTGGCTTTATGCAACCGCAAGGGCATTTTCAGGTCATGAGTGCCATGATCGATGACCAGCTCAATCCACAAGAGGCGCTCGACCGCCCACGTTGGTGCTTAGAAAGTGGCTATAGCACATCGCTCTTGGCGCTTGAAGACGGTATCCCTTTCAAAACACTCGCCGATTTAGCCCGTATGGGGCATCAGATACATCCTGTCAGTGGTGCAGAACGCGCCCTATTTGGCAGTGGACAGATTATCTATCGAGATCAAAATAGTGGCGTGTTGTTTGGCGGTAGCGACCCGCGTAAAGATGGTCAGGTTGTTGGCTTCTAACGGGCAAAAACTCCTAATTCGTTGCTTTTTATCTGCAATTGGCGATACAATTAGGGTATAAAAGAATTTTTATACTTGCAATTACTTGCAATGAGGAAGGATAACCTCATGTCTGATACCAAACCACAACATGCCGTCACGCGCCATCTGAACCCAGATGTTGTATCGAATTTGTCGCCACGTATGGGGACGGGCCCGTTAGATTATGCTATCCCTTGGGTGATAGAATTGCGGATTGTCGGCACACCCACCGTTTTACAAGTCAAAGTGACCGAATCCATGACTATCGGACGTGGCGACGAAGATAGCCCCAAACGTCCAGAGGTCGATTTAGCCCCATACAATGGTTACGAACAAGGTGTATCGCGCACCCATGCCGTCATATCGGCGCGTAATAGTCGTGTGAGCATCCGCGATTTGGGCAGTTCCAACGGCACATATCTGAATGGTGGACGGCTCGAAGTGGGGCAGGAATATCGGCTCAGACATGGTGATACACTCATGTTTGGTCGCTTGGAATTACAATTATTCTTTGTGGTCACACCCAGTAGCTACGAAAAAGAAGATATGCCCTTTTCTGAGGTGGTCATCCCCACAATTTCTAATGGAGAGCGCGTCTTGATATTAGAAGAAGAAGAACAAGTGGCTAACGCCATCAAGTCGGTGTTGGAACAAGCAGGATTTGTGACCGTGTGGGCATCGAACCTCACACAAGCGATTACGCTTGCTGAACATAACATGCCCGATATTGTCTTGATGGAACTGATGCTTAATGAAGGCAACGGGATTAATCTCATTCACTTCATCCGCAAGCATCCCAAAGGTGCGACTGTGCCGATTGTGGTCGTCAGCGCCAGCACGGGCGGATATCAGATGGGGCAGGCGATAGACGCAGGGGCAGATATGGTACTCACCAAACCTGTCGGCATTGATGAATTATTACGTGGGATGAGCAAAGTCGTTCCCAATTCGCCCGATGTCGAGCGGGGTATTGGGCTACGCTAATCCGCCGATTGCCCGACTGAACTGTATTCTGTCATTTTTGCGCCTTACAACATGTGTGAGGCGCTTTTTGTGTTAAATTTGTGCAACACCGCACATCATTTTTAGCCAATCTTCACAAAAATGTGGGGTTATCCCCCTTGTCAATTAGAACACGGGGTGATATGATATTGCCCACTTAGATACAACACACAACCCCAATGCGGGCAATGTTTCAGTGTTGAATTGAAGATGATAACAACAAAAGTGCTATTTCAGAGATGTAAATAGTGGCTTGTTGTTCAAAAATCGGAGGCATACGGATTGACGTATTCATGTTGTGCTTCTTTTTGCTTGTCTAGCGCCAGAATATGCTGGCAATAGCGTTTTATCGTGATGTCTTATTTTTTAGTTGATTTGGAGATGCTATGCCGACAATCAACCAGTTGGTGCGTAAAGGGCGTTCAAACAAACGCAGAAAATCAAAGTCGCCCGCGCTCCAATATACGCTCAATGTTTATTCGCAAAAACGGACGCGCCGTCCAAAAGGTGCGCCCCAAAAACGTGGTGTTTGCACCGTTGTGCGTACAACCACACCCAAAAAACCAAACTCGGCGTTGCGTAAAATTGCCCGTGTGCGGTTGAGCAATGGGTTAGAAGTCACCGCCTATATCCCTGGTGAAGGTCATAGCTTGCAAGAACACAGCGTTGTCCTCATCCGTGGTGGTCGTGTGAAAGATTTGCCCGGTGTGCGTTATCACATTGTGCGTGGCACATTGGATACCGATGGTGTGAAAAACCGTAAGCAAGGTCGTAGCAAGTATGGCTCGAAACGTCCGAAACCAGGGCAAGCCGCCGCGCCGACTGGAAAGAAGAAATAAGGAATAAAAACCATGTCAAGACGCAGTACACCACCAAAACGACCCGTTCAACCGGATAACAAATACAACAGCAAAAATGTGACCATGCTCATCAATCGCATGATGTATGGTGGCAAACGCAGTTTGGCTCAACGCATTGTGTATGATGCGTTTGATATTGTCGAAGAACGCCTGAAAAAAGACCCCCTCGAAGTCTTTGAGACGGCGCTCCGTAATGTGACCCCCACCGTGGAAGTCAAACCACGCCGTGTCGGTGGGTCGACTTATCAAGTGCCTGTCGAGGTTGCGCCTGCGCGTGCGACATCACTGGCAATGCGCTGGCTCATCCAATATTCGCGTGCGCGTGGCGGACGTGGCATGGCGAGCAAACTTGCCGCCGAAATTTTGGATGCCGCCTCTGGACAAGGGGCATCGGTCAAGAAAAAAGATGACACCCATCGTATGGCAGAAGCCAACCGCGCCTTTGCCCATTTCCGTTAAACACTATCTCAATCTGTAGAGCGAAAGATTTAACGTACCAATATGACAAAAAACGTGAAACTCGATTTGAATAAAGTGCGGAACATCGGCATTATCGCCCATATTGACGCGGGTAAAACCACCACCACCGAGCGCGTGCTATATTATACGGGCATGGTGCATCGGATTGGTGAGGTGCATGAGGGCGCGGCGACCACCGATTATATGGAACAAGAACGCGAGCGCGGTATCACCATCACATCGGCGGCAGTCACTTGCCAATGGAAAGGCTATCAAATCAATTTGATTGATACTCCAGGTCACGTCGACTTCACTGCAGAAGTGCAACGGAGCTTGCGCGTTTTGGATGGTGGCGTGGTGGTATTCGATGGCGTGATGGGTGTTGAACCCCAATCTGAAACTGTTTGGCGGCAAGCCGATTCGTTCAAAGTCCCGCGTATTTGTTTTGTCAACAAGATGGATCGGGTCGGGGCGAATTTCCAACGGTGTGTGGATATGATTGTTGAACGTGTGTCGGGTAGCCCCGTCAAAATCCAAATCCCTTATGGTGAAGGCGATAACTTCGGTGGCATTGTTGACCTATTAGAG
>PGTJ01000674.1 GCA_002794515.1 Phototrophicales bacterium | reverse complement strand
ATTTGATGATATGGATGTGACGGTCGAGGCGTTAGCCCCATTGTTAGATGTGTATCAGACGATATTCGCCGATACACGTCAGGCGATTCAACAACGGGTTGGCGCAGGTGGGATAGAGCAACGTTTACAACGCCATTGGGAAGCCTTACGCCGTTATACCGAAAATTTGCGCAATAGCACCCTCTATCATTACATTTTGCTCATCAAAGTGAGTGAGCAAGCTTATCTGAATACACGCGAACAAGCCTTTTTAGATAACATCCGCTTATTGGCACTCCAATTTGAGCGAGAAGCCCCCGACTATTTTGAAGAATTAACATCCAGCACCATTTTGCCCGATTTACAGACCGTTTTAATGCAATTGACGGAGTATCAAAGCACACTCAATGAATTGGTACAATTAGACCAAGACATCCTCTCCAATGCTGAATTAGGGCGTGATGTGGCATCGAATATCAACATTTATACCGACCAGTTGAATGCGTATGCCGAAGCCTTGCTCATCCAAACCTGTCTCGATCAGCAACGCATCAACAACAATAGCACAATTGCCCTTGTGGGCACATCGATGGTTGCTTTTATCGTTGCCATTTTGGTGGCATATGTCTTGT
>PGTJ01000483.1 GCA_002794515.1 Phototrophicales bacterium | reverse complement strand
GTTATCCGCAACAGCGTGATTCGTGGTCCGACCATCATTGGAGCGAATACGATCATCGAAAATAGTTATGTCGGTCCGTTCACCAGCATTTATTACAATGTGAAGGTGCTGAATTGCGAGATTGAACATAGTATCATCCTCGAAAATAGCACCATCAGCGATTTGCCCGTCCGCCTACAAGATAGCCTCATTGGGCGCAATGCATTGGTGACGCGCAACAAAAGCCTGCCCCGCGCCCTCAAGATGAACTTGGGCGATAACAGCCATGTGCAGGTGCGTGAATAGGGCAGGTTGGCACTTTTGGTGACAACGCCTATTTTGTGTCTCGCTTCATCAGGCAAAATTCGTTAGTTCCGCCATCGGCACAAAGCCGATGGCAGATGCTCTGTCATGGCTAAAAATTCGCCGTAGCAGGGATGATTTTTTCGGCGAAATAATCGAGTGGTTTGAGCGTCTCGACATGGTGCATGTTAAAAATCACATGCTGAATACCCTCTTTTGCCAATGCACCACAAAAATCAATCAATAAATCGGTGGCTTCGGGTTTGGTCACATGATGAATGACCGTGCGCTCTATTTGGTCATAATCGCGCTTGAGATCATCACAATGACCTTTCAGGATGCTCAATTTGTGGCGAATGCCTTCTATACCCATGCCTGTATCGAAATTGCTGGCATCGGCATATTTTGCCACTAGGCGTAGCGTTTTCTTCTCGCCACTGCCACCGATCATAATCGGCGGATGCGGTTTGCTGATGGGTTGCGGATAGCAAATCGTCTCTGCCAATTGATAATGTTCGCCCTCAAACGCCCCATCGTTATCCGACCACATCTGCTTGGCAATTTGCAATGTCTCTTCCAGTTGTTCAAACCGTTCTTTCATCGATGGAAATGGCACACCCAAGCCACGCGCTTCGCGTTCATACCAACCTGCACCGATGCCGAAATACGTGCGCCCACCACTCAGCACATCCACCGTTGTTGCCGTTTTGATGAGGATGCCCGGATACCGATAAATCACCCCAGTCACCAACACACCCAGTTTGACCGTTCGCGTCAGCGCGGCGATATATGCCAGTGTGCTATAGGCTTCGAGCATGGGGTCTTGTGCCTTGTTAATTCCCCATTCCATCTGATAAAAATGATCCATCACCCATATGCTATAAAAACCCGCTCCTTCGGCTTTTTGGACGACATTTTTGAGTGTCTCGCCACAATTTGGCGCACCAACTGCCCAATTGAAAAACGGAATTTGTAAACTCACACGCATTATCACATCCCTTTTCGTACTTATGATAGTTATGTGTGCTATTTTAACATATCGGTGATGAGTTTATGTCTAAATCCAGATTAAATGAGACGAATCGTGGGCAAATTTTAGCCGAAACTCGGTATATCTTCACTTAACCGAGCGCTCGTGCCAATTCACCTGCCGATTGAAACCGCTCTTCGGGCTTTTTGGATAGCGCCCGCAAAATCGCATGTGCTAAATTTCTCGGTACATCGGGGCGCAAATCACGCGGGTCGGGTGGCGGTTGTTGCAGATGAGCGAATAAAATTTGACCCGGACTACC
>PGTJ01000634.1 GCA_002794515.1 Phototrophicales bacterium | reverse complement strand
CCTCTTGTGTGGCTTGCAAATCACGGACACGGGCATTAATTCGCTCTTGCAAGCTAAGAACGATATTGTGGGTTTGTTCACGGGTATAGGCAACGGTTCGCGCCAATGTCCCAATTTCATCTTGGCGGTTCATCGAGGTGATAGACGCATTGTAATTCCCCTCATTCACTGCCTGTATGGCTCGGTTCAGTTCTTGTATCGGCGTAGCCAGCGAGATATAATTTAAGAAGGTGAGTATGACCCACAACAACGCCAATAAAAACAACAGCGCAGGAAATTGTTGAATGAGAGCAACTAGATTATTGACAAACGATACTTGTAGCGGGGCTTCGGTAATCAAAACAAAAGGTGTATTTTCGATAGCTGTATAATGCGCGATATACTGTGCATCGCCAACCGTATAAATTTGTGTCCCTATATCTCGAACTAGCGCATCTAATATTGGGCTTATCTGTGCCGATTGCAATGCTTGTGCGCGATATTCATCGGTGGCGATGACGAATCGCTCGCTGGTCGCCAAATAACTGAACACATCCACAAATCCAGCATCTGATGCCAAGCGTGGTAACAAACCACTTTGCAGGTTGATGGTAGCGACAATATATCCAACCGCCCCCTCGATATTCGTCACCACATAAACCACCTGAATGGATGGATTATCGGTCGTGCCAGTGGCAATTAAAGAAAGTATGCGTTGTGTAAATTGGGCATTCTGTGCCATCTGAAATGCCATCTCAGCCGAT
>PGTJ01000770.1 GCA_002794515.1 Phototrophicales bacterium | reverse complement strand
TCGGATTAACTTTTTGATGAGCCAATTATCAGATAAAGTTATTGCCGATTTATGGGATTGGGTGGAACAATACGCAATCCGTTGGCAGGAACATTTTGAATTAGGTGATTCATCCGCTATAGACATTAAGATTACCCGCACCTGTTCAGCGGATTCGATTATATCGGCATTGGATGAGATGAGCGATTGGTTTAATAGATATGAAGATGGTGATATAGAACTCCCCGAACGACATCTAGCCATGCTCTATCGTGGCACGATTCTGGCATCTGACCATAGCGCCAGCGCAGGGATTGGGATGTTTCCTGCGATGAGGCTCACCCATAATATCGCAAAAAAACCCCTCGATGGGCGCGATTTACATTCTCACCAAATCGATATACAAAAAACCCCACTCGGTCATGCCAT
>PGTJ01000312.1 GCA_002794515.1 Phototrophicales bacterium | reverse complement strand
GGCTATGATGGTTTGCTCCGCGCAGGGGCGGTATTGACCGGCGGATGCGCTCAATTAGAAGGTATCCGCGAGGTTGCCACCCGTGTTTTAGGGATGCCAGTGCGAATTGCCAAGCCAGAACGCTTGACAGGCATGGCGGATGCTTTGCGTAACCCTGCCTATAGTACCAGTGTCGGATTGTTGCGTTTGGGGCTAGAGATGGATACAATGGTCGAAACGGTATCTTCATCCGATGCACCGGGCTTCAAATTGCGCCGTTTATTGGGCGGATTATTCAGCCGACTGTTGCCAGATGATAATATCTGATAGAAAATGGTTATAACCAAGTGGGAAATAAGACCTAATTTTCACAAACAATTTGCTAACAAACTTGTTATGCGTACAATAGTAAGAAAGACGTTATCTATAGTCATATAGGCAGAGGGAAGTTTTTTATGAGCGAGTTTGAGGATTTTCATTTAGGTGAAGGCTTTGCACAAATCAAAGTCGTGGGGGTCGGCGGTGGCGGTGGCAATGCCGTGAACCGTATGATTAATGAAGGTCTTGGTGGTGTGGAATTTATTGCCATCAACACCGATAATCAAGCCCTGATGCTTTCCAAAGCCAAGACTCGTGTTCGGATTGGCGAAAAACTCACACGCGGTTTGGGCGCGGGGGGAAATCCAGAGATCGGCAAAAAAGCCGCCGAAGAGAGTTCTGATGAATTGTACGAGATCCTGCGCGGTGCAGATATGGTCTTCATCGCCAGTGGGATGGGTGGCGGGACAGGCACTGGTGCCGCACCTGTGGTGGCGCAAATCGCCAAAGAATTGGGCGCATTGACCATCGGTGTGGTCACAAAACCATTCACATTTGAAGGCACACGTCGTATTCAATTCGCCGAAGCGGGCATCGAGAATCTGAAGAGCCAAGTCGATACACTGATTGTCATCCCCAACGACCGCCTACTCCAAATTGCCGATAAACGCGCCAGCTTGCAACAAGCCTTTTCGCTGGCAGATGATGTGTTGCGTCAGGGTATTCAAGGCATTTCTGAATTGATCACCGTGCCTGCGCTCATCAATCTCGATTTTGCCGATGTCCGTACCATCATGTCCGAAGGTGGTGCGGCGCTCATGGCAGTTGGGCGTGCATCTGGCGATGAACGCGCCCGTCGTGCGGCAGAAATGGCGATCAGCAGTGGTTTATTGGATGTGACCATCGATGGCGCACGCGGTATCTTGTTCAATATCACAGGTGGCTCAGATTTAAGCCTGTTTGAAGTGAACGAGGCGGCGGCGATCATCAAAGAGAGCGCCCATCCAGAAGTCAACCTCATCTTTGGGGCGCAAATTGATGATAATATGGGTGATGAAGTGCGGATTACCGTCATCGCCACAGGCTTTGAACAAAGCCGTGTCAAATCGCGGATGGATGCTAATGTTTTGCGCCCACCAACCCATACCACCCGTCCCAATACCATGCAAACCAATCAACCGCCCATGCGCCCGATGCAACCCGTTCAAAATCAGCCACCTGTACAACCCACGCCAACCAATCCCCCGCCACAGGTGCGCCCCAATCAACAACCGCCCCAACGTCCGACTCAAGACAGCTTTACCACGCGAGTCTATGATGAGGACGATATGGATATTCCGCCCTTTTTACGCCCGAAAAAGTAATACTTTATCACCAGTCCCTATGTGGACGTGCTTCTCTGCGCGTCCACATCGTTTGATGCACCTGTTTTGTTGCCTTATTTGTGATACATTTCATCATTAGAACATTGCATAGAGACAGCATTGTGAAAGGTTATAGACGCGCAATAACCTGAATACATTTCTAACCTAATCTGAATAGACACCAACCGTCTTTCGTGTTATAAATGAGACACGGCTAGAAAGCACATCACCTCAACGTGCTTTTTGTAGAATAGAAAAATGAATAAAAACGAAATAATTTTCTTTATTGGGCATTTAAGGCAATGCTGATGGTTTTATTTTCGCTTTTTTCTGGTCAATTGGAATAGGTATAGCGAGGTTTTTATGGTTCAATCGCAAACAAAAAAGAAAAATGCCCTACACGACTTGGGGTATAAGATTTTTCTTGATCGCTATGCGCTGAAAGATATGAAGCGCGAAACACTTGCTGTTGGCGATTTGGTGATTGTGGTGGTCAATTCTGCCACTGGACAACGCGAAGTCGGGCGTATTACTGCGATGCAATTGCCACAAGTGACGATTGAATTATTGGATGGTGAAGTTGTCACTCGTGATATTGAACATGTCGATAAACCCCTCGAAACAGACCCCGCCCAAATGATGGATAGGGTGGCAACGGGTATCGCGGCGGTTGAGAAGACGACTAAAAAACGCCGTGAATGGGCAGATAAATTCCGTTGGTTGCTCGAAGATTGGAAATTCGTCCCTGGTGGGCGCATTCTGACGGCGGCTGGCACAGACCAAGAACTGACATTTTACAATTGTATGCCACCTGAACAAGAAATTCTGACAGCAGATGGCTATAAACCGTTCGCCGATGTGCGTGTTGGTGATTTGGTTGTCACGCATAAAAATCGTTTGCGCCCCGTGTTGCATAAATTTGAACGCGAAACCGAAGAAGACATTTACACCATCATAACCAAGAAAATTGGCTACGATGTCTTGCGTGTCACCGGTGAGCATAAAATCCATGTCATTCGGTCTGAATGGGTGAATGCTGATAGACGCAAAAATGGTCTCCGATTATCTCAAGAACCCGCTTGGATACCTGCCAATCAATTGAAAAAAGGTGATTTCGTCGCGGTTGCATATGATGGTGAAATTTGCCCACCAGCTACTATTCGCATCAGCGATTATTTGCCAAACTACCGCGTTCAAGAGGGTCAATTATTTAAACCAACGACACGCGGTGAACATGGTTATGTCTCTGATTGGGGAACACATTTTGCTATCAATAACAACCTCGAATTGGATGCTGATTTGTGTTTCTTATTTGGCAGATGGCTCGGTGATGGATGCGTTACACATCACACGAAGTCCGATATCCCCAGTGGCATTAAAATTGTTTTTTCACTAGATGAGCGCCATGAAGCGGAACAAATTGCCGACATTATTCG
>PGTJ01000553.1 GCA_002794515.1 Phototrophicales bacterium | reverse complement strand
TCAATAGTCGGAAAACCTACGCTTTGTTGTGGATTGCGATTGCCGTGTCCCATAAATTATTTCTCCTCATCTTTCTTACGTGTGAGCGCCTCCGCCCACCGAGCGGCAACACCCATTAATTCGATATTGAGCGCTAATGTTTGTTTTTCTGCTGGATTAGGTCTGAGCTTCTCGCTCAAAGTGAGAACACGTTGCTTGAGTTCCTCATTATTTATCCGATCGGCGAAGCGCCTGAGTTGATAGGCACTGCGCCACATCCACGGTCCCCAAAACAGTTGTGACTGATTCGCCTTATTGGTCTGTTTATAGTTCTCGACCGTGGCTTGGTATTGCTGATAAAAGTGCGAGAACAGCCAAATCAGACTACGACTGATTGCCTCTTGTGTGACCAGATTGATCAATTCATCCTTAAATGCAATGACTTGATCCCATTGTGACCACTTGACAGGTTGTCCCAAAAAGCAAATGGCATTTTTGCCCTCTAGCCCTTTTGCCCGTTTTAACATGCCTTCCGCATCATCAGCGGCGAGATACAACGGATATTTGGGGTTTTGCAAGATGATGCCCGCGCTGATATGCACATCGGAATTTTGACAGGCGAATTCGGCTAAATCATCGCGGATGCGTTTAGCGACATTCGGCAGGACATCCCAACTGCCGACGATGAACAAGTCGTCACCACCGCTATAGACGGCATATACCGCCCCTTCTTCTTTTTTGGGATCGTACTTTTTGTTTATATCCCGACAGATCTCGCCAACCCAGCCTTCAAAGTACAAGCTGAGCGCATTGCTGAGCGACGCAACGCGCGCCAATGAGGCACGGCTTTCGCCATTGGGCTTTTTGAACCCAGCCCCGAACAAATTCCCCAGATCATCGACATCCATGCGTAACACGCCGATGTACTCAATCCCTTTCGAGGCTTCAGCCAATTTATCGAACGTGACAGGTCGCCAGTCTTCACCGACCATGGGGGTCACATTGACGGTATAACGCAAGCTGGGCAAAACGGGACATTCCAATTGACGCGATACATCATTGACGGTGTTGTTATCTGGCACATCGCGAATGCCTTGTATGATGGCGTAATCCAATCCTTTCATGGTCGGATAGTGCGTTTGTTTTTTATGTGTATAAATCAAGTCGATATTGAAGCCGAGTTCGGCGAATATCGC
>PGTJ01000084.1 GCA_002794515.1 Phototrophicales bacterium | reverse complement strand
TCAATATACGGTTGGATAATTGATTTAGTTTCTTTGTCTTTTGGATGATTTGATGAAAAAGATATTACGACTTTTAATTCCGCTTGCCTTCATATTTGGCATAGCCACTGCTTTTGCGCCATTTCTGATCCCCGACCTAGCCCGTCAATTAGATCCGTTGATCTGTCCTAATCCCGATGCAATGGTCGATATAATTCAAACCAGTGCATCGGGTGGTGGCATTCGTATGTCATTTGAATGCGTTGATGCCGAGGGGATTCGTTCTGATGCTTCTATTTTGGCATATATTGTGCTTTTTTCGGCATGGTGCTGGTTGCCATTGTTGCCGATGATTTTGCTCATCATATGGGAGCGCATCAGTAGAATGAGTAAGGCACACCAATTCCCAGATTTGCCATCATCTATATAGCTCAGATCGCATCATCAATAGAACAAAATGTTAATTTTTTATCAGAGATGGTTTTGTGGCGACATCCATCGCATCATTTAGATTATAATGAATGGTATCGTGTTGTATCATTTTTCTAAAGGTGATGTATGCCCACACCCGAATCACGCGCTCAAGAACTCAGACAAATTCTGAATGAGCATAGTTATCGTTATTATGTCCTCAATGCGCCAACCATCACCGATGCCGAGTATGATGCGTTATACCACGAATTGGTGGCGCTCGAAACAGCCCATCCGCATCTCATCATGCCCGATTCGCCCACGCAACGGGCGGGTAGTGATTTGACCGATGATTTTCCAAAAGTTGAACATCCCGCGCCCATTCTGAGTTTGGGCAATGCTTTTTCGGATGATGATCTATGGGCATGGGAAGAGCGCAACCTCAAATTATTGCCCAGTGGGACGCAATTGGCATATATGCTAGAACCAAAACTAGATGGTCTGACGGTGGTCATTCATTATGACAATGGGGTGTTGGTCAAAGCCGCCACACGCGGAAATGGCAGGGTAGGGGATGATGTCACGGCGAATGTCCGCACAATCCGTACCGTGCCATTACGCATCCCTGCTACGGGTGATATTGCGCCACCCCGTCATATCGTTGTACGGGGCGAAGTATTATTCCTCAAGCATGATTTTAACGCACTCAATGAGCGCCAACGCGAGGCGGGATTGCCCCTTTATGTGAATGCACGCAACACCGCTTCTGGCACACTCAAACAAAAAGATTCGCGCATCACAGCCTCGCGCCCATTGACATGTTATTTGTATGACATCGTGGATATCAGCCCCGATGATATCCACGGCAAACCGATCTATTTGCCAACCCAACAAGCCATGTTGGATTATATGCGGGATATGGGATTTTTTATCCCACCCGAATCCCACTTGTATCCCACGCTTTCCCACATTATCCAACAAATTCCCACATGGATAGAAAAACGTCATGCGTTGGATTTTGAGATCGATGGGTTGGTTATCAAGGTCAATGATCGCAAAATCGATGCCGAATTGGGTGTCGTTGGCAAAGACCCGCGTGGGGCGATTGCTTATAAATTCCCCGCAGAGGAAGCCACCACCACCCTGAAAGCGGTTGTTGTTAATATCGGGCGCACGGGCAAACTCACCCCAACCGCTTCATTAGAACCTGTCTTTGTGGGTGGGGTGACGGTCAGCAATGCCACCATGCACAATTATAAATTCATCGCCGAATTAGATGTGCGCTTGGGTGATAAAGTGGTCATTAAACGGTCGGGTGATGTGATCCCGTATGTCATCGGTCCCGTCCCCGATTTGCGTGATGGCACAGAACAGCCCATTTTGCCACCGACACATTGCCCTGTGTGTCATACGCCGATTATCCAACCCGAAGGCGCGGTCGATCATTTCTGTCCGAATACCGCTTGTCCAGAACGGGTATATCGCAGTATCGAATTTTTTGTCTCACGCGGGGCGATGGATATAGAAGGTATGGGTGGACAGACGGTCAAGCAACTCATCGAGGCGGGGTTCATCCATGATGAAGCCGATATCTTTGCCCTCAAAGCTGATGACCTGTTGACCTTAGATGGATTCGCCCAGAAAAAGGTGGATAATCTGCTTGCATCCATCGAAAAAGCCAAATCACGCCCATTGGCGCAATTGTTGGCTTCGTTGGGTATCGATGGTGTGGGTAGCACAGTCGCTCAATCATTAGCCGATAAATTCCGCTCTATTCGCGCCCTGATGGATGCTGATGTCCAAGCTATCCAAGAGATAGACGGCATCGGTGATGTATTGGCAGAAAATATTGTGGCATGGTTTGATGATGACCATCATCAGCGCCTCATCGCCAAGCTGACCGCCGCAGGCGTGAATATGCAAGCAGGCGAAAAAACCGTGTTGGGCGATGCGTTGGCAGGCAAAACATTCGTCCTAACAGGCACATTACCCACACTCTCCCGCGAAAAAGCCACTGAACTCATCGAAGCACATGGTGGAAAAGTGAGCAGTAGTGTGAGCAAGAAGACCAGTTATGTATTAATGGGCGATTCGCCCGGTAGCAAAGCCGAAAAAGCGGCACAACTCGGTGTGCCGATTATTGACGAACAAGCATTTTTGCAGATGCTAGAATGAGGATTAACATTATGTCAGAAAATTTATTTCATCCCCCCATTGGCAAACAAGTCTTTTTGGCAGATTACGACCCCGATTATCATGAAGGCGATAAAAAACATGCCGAAGAGCAGTTATCAGACCTGCAGAAGCGTTTATTCGCTTTACAAGAGCGATTATATGCCGAAAATAAACAATCCCTGCTCATTATTTTACAGGCGATGGATGCCGCAGGCAAAGATAGCACCATCCGCAAGGTGTTTGAGGGGGTCAATCCACAAGGTGTACAGGTGTCGAGCTTCAAAAAACCGACAGAAATCGAATTGGCACACGACTTTTTATGGCGTATTCATCAGCGTGTGCCTGCCAAAGGGATGATTGGTGTGTTCAACCGCAGTCACTATGAAGATGTGTTGGTGGTTCGGGTGAATAACCTCGTGCCAGAGGCAGTATGGCGCAAACGCTATGATCATATCAACCATTTTGAGCGCCTCTTGGCGGATAGTGGCACACGCATCCTCAAGTTTTATTTAAATATCAGCAAAGCCGAACAGAAAAAACAACTCCAAGAACGGCTCGATGACCCCACCAAACACTGGAAATTTTCCATTGCCGATTTGCCCGTTCGTCATCAATGGGATGATTACATGCGCGCCTTTGAAGATGTCTTCACCTTGTGCAACACCGATTACGCCCCATGGTACATCATACCGAGTAATACACGTTGGTATCGGACGCTGACCATCACCAAAATCATTGTCCACACACTCGAAGACATGAACCCACAATATCCCGAACCCGAAGAAGGCTTAGATAAGGTGGTCATCCCCGATTAGTCGCTTGCACAGCACGACGGGCGGCATCTAATACGCGCCCTGTGGTGATGTCGCGCACACATGGGTGAAATTCTGGGGCATCATTGCCCCAATCCAACACTCGACACGGACGACAGCCGATGTCGCTGGTGATGATATAATGTTGGTCACGCGCACCCCATGGGGCGAATTCGAGCGGGTCGGCGGGACCGAATAAACTGACCGTTGGTGTTTTAACGGCGGCGGCGAGGTGCATCGGTCCGCTATCGGGTCCGATGACCACCAACGCCCGCGCATATAATGCCGCCAATTGCCCAATTTCGGTGTTGCCCGCCATAACACATGCGCCGTGTTTCATCTGATTGATGATGTTGCGTATCATGGGTAATTCATGACCACCACCCGTGAAGACAACGGTGCATTCGAGCTGGTCACTTAATATATCCGCTACATGCGCCCAGTGATGTTCATCCCACCGTTTGACCCATGTCCCTGCACCAGGGTGAATGCACAATAACCGTTCTGTTGGCGATATGCCACAATCGGCTAAATAACTATCGATGAATTGTCTATCGGCTTCATCGATTGGATAGTGATAGGCAATATTTTCTATGGGTATTTCGCCTGTCCAGCGTTCTACGAGGCGTAAATTTTGTAGAATGGCGTGATGATGATGATGGGGTATCGGATGAGTTAAAAATGGGCGTACATCACGAGTGGCATAGCCAATGCGCTCTGGGATGCCCGCCAAAAATGTCACCAATGCACCCCACCAATGATCTGGGCGTAAAATGACGGCGCTTGTATATCCGACATGGCGCAATTGACGAGCCGTTTTGACCGCGAGTTGATATGGCGATAACCCGCCTTTACCTTCGCCATTGCGCGAAAATCCGGGAAAGTTGAGGGTCAGAACGGTATCTATTTCGGGTATATTCGCCAACACACCCGCCGACCATCCACCCACAAGGGCGTGAATTTCGGCATCGGGTCTAGCCGTTTTGAGGGCATGAATGGTGGGCAATGTGAGCAACAGATCACCCACATGATCAGGGCGGATGAGCAAAATCCGTTCTTTTTCGGGCGATTTTTGCCGTAAAATCGGCGCAAGCCGCACCCCACGCAATAACCAATGTCGGATGCGATGTTTGAGTGGTGTGGCATGATAGGCTTCTGCCATAGCGCGGTTGCGTATCACAAGGGTCTCTTTATCCATTAATCCACCTTCAATCCCAACCGTGCATATACATCTAATATATGGGGCAAAATCGCCGACCAATCGTAATATGTTGCCACATGCTTTTTTGCCGATTCGCCCATCATCATCCTCTGTTGTCGATTATCCAACAACATCAGGATGTGGTGAGCAATATCAGATGGACTATCGGCGATCACCATCGCCGATTTGACCGCCTCATTCAAGCCACTGGCGGCGATTGTCGTGCTGATAATCGCGCAACCACATGCCATCGCTTCGAGTAATTTGAGCCGCGTTCCACTACCCATCCGCAGTGGCGCGATATACACATCTGCCCCATATAAATAGGGAAGCACACGATTTACCCTGCCTGTGACCGTGATGTTGGGATGCGCTTTGAACCCCTCCAAACGGGCATGAGGTTGTTGACCAACGATATACAGATGCACATCTGCTCGTTTTTTTTGGATGAGGGGCAAAATCTCATCGATAAACCAGACCATCGCATCTACATTGGGTCGATAATCCATTTTGCCCGTGAAGACAATGGCAGGATGATGTAGCACCATCGGTGTTGTATTTTCGGCATATTCCTCTACCCATATCCCGCTCGATATCACATGGATTTTATTTGCATCGCCTAATGGGCGTAATAGCACCGCATCTTCTTCTGATACGGCGATGACCGCATCTGCCAACGCGCACAGATGCCTTTCGTATCGTTTAATCCGTCCGATTTGCAGATATGAATACACCGCCATCGGCAATCGTTTGAGGCTTTGGCGATCTATCTCGAAGATATTTCGCTGGAGCATGTATTCGGCATTGAATGTGTCGAATACCAGTTTTGCCGATGGTTGATGTCGCTTGGCAATCGGCAGATAACATCCCGCCTCTATCCCCTCAAATTGGATGAGGTCGTACTGATGACCAGATAACAGGTCTATTAGCTTTTGTGCGAACACATCGCTGTATAACCGTTTGGATATATCGGCTTGGCGTGTGAATAACAGTGTTTTTAGCCTATCCCACTTGCTACGATGGGGTATGGGGATGGTGTGAATGGTGATGCCCAAATCGGCGGGTATATCACCCTCATGAAAGCATAATAAGGTGATATGATGCCCCGCGAGCCGTAGCCCTTCAATGATGCCATGAGCGCGAATTGCGCCTCCTGTATTCGGTGGATACGGTAATGATGTGCTGATGAATAATATGTCCATGTGTGCCACTATAGCATATTTTGATAGACCGACCAAGCGATTTTTGCCGAGCGATGCCATGTGAAGTCTTGGGCGCGTATCATGCCTTTGGCGATGACCGATTCGCGCCATGCGCTATCGCCCAATGCTTGCTGGAGTGCGTGATGAATTGTCTCTGGTGCGTGTGGATTAATTAACAAACCACAATCCCCGACCACTTCGGGCAATGATGAATTATCGCTGACGATGACGGGTGTGCCACACGCCATCGCTTCCAGTGCGGGCAATCCGAATCCTTCGTAAAAACTGGGCAACACCAATACATCGGCATTAGCATATATGGTAGGCAAGGCGACATCTTCGATATCATCACGCCAGATAATAGCCTTGCCTTGTGCTTGTAATGCACGGATACGCGCTAATGTCTCCTCGAATAACCAGCCCATGCGCCCGACCAACACCAATGGCGGAGCATCTTTCAACATCAGATACGCATCCAATAGGGCAGGGATATTTTTGCGTGGTTCTAGTGTCCCGACATGTAAGATGTAACCATTGGGCAAGTTTAATTTGTCGCGCCATATTTGTTTTTCATCATCCGATAAGGGGCGGAATGAGCTATCTATGCCGTTGGGTTGCACGGTGATTTTTGCCTCTGGCACATGCAACAGCGTCATTAAATCGTGTTTGGTGGCGTGGCTGACCGATAAAATATGGTCGGCATGACGCACCGCATACCCGATTTGGTCGTTATAATAACGCCCAGAGGCTTTATCTTTATGGTGTGGATAATGCAAAAAGGTTAGATCATGCACAGTGATGATGTGTCGCCTGCCACCACCAAATGGTGGGATAAAATCGGGGCTGTGCCAAATGTTGAGCCGATGCGCGAATAATTCTGTCGTCAGGGTGCTTCGTTCTGACCGATGATGGGGCGGAGTGAATAGCCGATACGATCGAAACGGTGTTGATAGGGCTTCGTTATGTTTGCGATGATAAAATATCCGAATATCATCAGGCTGGGCTAAATCGGCGAGGGCTAAAATCAGTTGTCGGGTATAGGTGCTAATGCCACCAGTGCGATACGCCAATAAACGGGCATCAATCCCAATCATATAACATCCAGTCGTTCAAAATCCGCGCAATCGTACCATTATCCAATAAATTTTTCAGCGCGTCATTGGTGGTGATGAACGATTTTTCTCGATCCATCCGCACAGCGATTGTGTATGGCTTGCTGGTGATATACACCACATGCACCGCCCAGTCGGGATATTCCCGCCGATACAATCCAAGTGTGGTCGCATCGACCAATGCGGCACGCGCCATGTTCAATCGTACGGCATCCAACGCATATTCGGGCAATTCGTAGGGCATTTTATCAAACGGACGCACCCGCCGTGACCACGCTCGTATGATTTCATCGGCATATGCGCCAAATTCGTAAGCAATTCCCCCGCCTGCCAATTGTGACCAGTCATCAATCGGCATATTTGCGTTGCTGACCATCACCAATCCGTCATCAAAATAGGGCAGGGTATAACGGACTTCGGATCGCATGATGTCTTCGGGTTGCAATGCCGAAATGATCAGGTCTACATGGTCATTTTTGAGCGCATCATACAGCGCATCAATGCCCAATGGCACGAATTTCACAGGCAAACCAATCTGCTCCGCCAATGCCCGCCCAATTTGAATATCAATCCCCACCAATTCCCCGCCGATGTCTTGTGAATAGGGCGGATAGCTGGCTTCGGTGGCGATACGAATCACACCATGCGGAAAAGCGGGCGCGACATCAGGCGGATTGATGAGCGGGATGATGATAACCCCTATCACAGCGATGATCATCCCGATGATAATTATCCTTCTGGCGGATTGAACCATAATATCCTTTCATTATCGAACCCACGGGCATAGGCTTGTATGGCGTAATAAATCGGCTTGATCTGAAAAAACGGCGTGACCAGCGTGAAATTATCCCGATGGGTGTTGCGCGGTGTGGGATGTCGGAATATCCACAAGCACAATGTTCTTGCCCAATCCCAATTTTCCACAATCTGAAATGCCGATAGCGTATAAGCCGTGCGTTGTGATGGACGCACACCTTGCGACCAACGTGGATGATCATTCCAACCGCTTTCGGTGATGAAGACGGGCTTGGCTTCATCGCCATTGTCGACCATGATTTGGCGCAATAATTCTGCCCGCCGAAAGTTCAATTGGCGCGGATCTGGCGGTGCATCGGGCGGGGTGGTGAAGCCGTAGGTATGGATAGCCAGCGCATCGAAATAATCTTTCGCGCCCAATTCATACAGGCGTTGCAGGTAGAGCAAATCGTCTAGCCCGTTTGGACTGCCTTCGGGTTCGAGGGTAGGCGCGAGCGCGCCCGCCAAAACGGTGATATTTGGATTTGCCTTGTGTAGTGGTTCATAAACCGTTTGGAGCATGTCCACATAACGCTGGGGGTCGGTGGGCAAGAACCCCCACTCAAATGCCAAATTTGGCTCATTCCAAATGATGAGGTGGTCAATCCGTCCCGCGTAACGTGTCGCAAAATCGGCGAGAAATTCGGCAAAGTGGGGCAATCCATCGGCATCGATATAATTGAAGGTGGTATCTTTTGGACGCGCCCATTCTGGCACGAATCCCATACGGGCGATGATTTTTATCCCCTGATTTTCGGCATGTTTGACGATGAGGTCGGGTTGTCCCCAATCGTATACATCGGGTGTGCGTTCAATGTATGCCCACGGAAAAAACTCAACGATGGTCGGTGCGCCCATCTCGCGGATGAGTTGCAGGCTCATCTGGATAGACGATTCGGGTGGCTCATGGATTAAATCGGTATGCACACATACTTTGGGTTTATTGGTGATGACCTGTCGTGGTGGGTTTTCGAGCATCACGCGCAAGCGGGGTGGTGCCAGTTGCGATACCAACACGATGACGATAAAACCGCGCATTATCCAGCGCCATTCACGGATGAGTATTCTGATAATAGTCCTTAGTTGCATCATCATCGCCATTATTCTAAATCATTTTGGGGTATAAATCAAAAAAAGCGCCTCACGGCGCTGATTTTTTGCCCCCACCAAGACTCGAACTTGGGCTTCTGCCTCCGGAGGGCAACGCTCTAT